>JBFGZP010000247.1:0-5250 GCA_041586695.1 Thauera sp. | reverse complement strand
GTTCTTCCCAGCGGTCGTAGTCCTCGTGCTGGCCGCGGACGTAGAGCAGGCCGTTGAGCGAGCTCGAGCCGCCGAGCACCTTGCCGCGCGGCCACTGCAGCTGGCGCCCGGCGATGCCCTCGTCCGGCTCGGTCTTGTAGCACCAGTCGACCTTGGGATTATGCATGGTCTTGAAGTAGCCGACCGGGATGTGGATCCAGGGGTTGATGTCGGGGCCGCCGGCCTCGAGCAGGAGCACCTTGTTGCGCGGGTCCGCGCTCAGGCGATTGGCGAGCACACAGCCTGCTGAGCCTGCGCCGACCACGATGTAGTCAAATTCCATCGACATGAAGCTGGTCTCCTGAAGGTGCCGGTCGATTCACGAACATCACGCTCGCGCCGCCGAACTCTTGTGCAAATGAAATGATGCGTGTCAAAAATCGGTATAGTTACTATTGATGCAACCATAGACAAAGCCAACAAGAATCGTCTCAGGAGCGCAAAAGTGAAACGGATTTCGAGAGAAGTGAACCAGAAAAGCACCAAAACTGCGCTTGACGAACACCCAAACCTCGCCGGCATCAGCGGTCGGCACGACTCCAGCGAGGACGTGAGGCGGCTGCGGCCGCTGGCGATCCTCGAGCACCTGACCGAGTCCCAGCAACCGCTGACGCTGGCCCAGCTCGCCAGCCTGATGGGGGCACCGAAGAGCACCGTGATGCGATTGCTGCAGACGATGGAGACGCACGGCTATGTGTTGCACCTGCCGGCCGAGCGGGGCTTCGTGCCGGGGACGCGCTCGACGGGCCTGGCGCTGAAGGTGCTGCGTGGCTCCAACATGCGGCGCGAGTGCCGCGCGGTGCTGCGCGACCTGGTGGCGAAGATGGGCGAGTCGTGCAACCTCACCGTGCCCGATGCGGGCCGGGTGCTCTACGTGGAACGAGTGGAGACGACCGAGCCGCTGCGCATGCACCTGCAGCCGGGCACCTTCGTGCCCGTGCATTGCACGGCCAGCGGAAAGCTTTTCCTGTCGTCGCTGTCGCTGCTGGAGCGGAATCGATTGCTCGACAAGCTGACGCTCAGCCGCTACTCGCCACACACCATCGTCGACCGCCCGGCGCTGGATGCGGAACTGGCGCGCAACGCCAAGCTCGGGCTCGGCATCGACAACGAGGAGTTCGTGCGCGGCATGATTGCGGTCGCCGTGCCGGTGCTGGGCAAGGACGACAAGGTGGTGGCGGCCATCGCCTGCCATGGACCGACGGCGCGCCTGTCGCTGGACGACCTGATGCAAAAGGTGCCGCATCTGCGCGCAGCGGCGAAGACGATGCGCGAGGTGCTGTTCCCGGACGCATCGGCATGAAGCCTGTCGGCTGCCCGCTGGCGGTTCGGACCGCCGCGCACTTGGCCAGCCTGAAACCGCCAATGCCCACCGCTCGCGTGCGTGCGTGCGTGCGTGCGTGCGTTGTTAATAGGGCCTTACTGCCACGGCGACGCAGCGGCCCAATCGTGGAACTCGGCGGCGGGAATCGGTGAGGCGATGGTATAGCCCTGCGCCACGTCGCAGCCGAGCCCATGCAACAGCGCCCACGTCGCCTCGTCCTCGACGCCTTCGGCGACGACATGGAGCTTGAGGTGGTGGGCGAGGTCGATCGCCGATCGCACGATCACGCCCGAATCCTCGCTGACGGTCATCTTGCTGACGAAGGACTGATCGATCTTGATCGAGTCGATCGGCAGCCTTTGCAGGTAAGACAGCGAAGAATAGCCGGTACCGAAATCGTCGATGAACAACTCGACACCGAGGTCCTTGAGCTGCTCCAGGGTACGCAGGGCGCCGGTCGGATCTTCCATCAGCGAGCTTTCGGTGAGCTCGAACTGGATCCACTCCGGACGGGCGCCCCAGGTGGCGAATGCGTCGCCGATCCGTTCCACCAGCTTCGGATCCTGCAGGTCGAGGGCGCACAGGTTCACCGCCAGCGGATTGTGGAAGCCCGCCTCGTGCCAGGCGTAGCTTTGCCGCAGGGCCGCGTCGAGCACCCAATAGGTGAGCGAGGTGATCAAGCCAGTACGTTCGGCGAGCTTGATGAATTCCCCCGGCTGCACCATGCCGAATTCGCTGTGCGGCCAGCGCACCAGGGCCTCGGCGCCGCACAGCTTGCGCGAGCGCATGTCGACCTTGGGCTGGCAATACAGGAGCAGGTCGTTGCATTCGATCGCACTGCGCAAGTCGCACATCAGGGCGAGACGGCGGGTCTGCTCTTCTTCCAGCCCGGCCGCGTACACGGCGTAGAGGGCACTCTTGCGCCGCGCCTCGACCAGCGCCACGTTGGCGCGACGGATGAGCGCGTCGGGATCGTTGCCATGCCCCGGGAAGAGGGTGATGCCGATGATCGGACGGACGGCGAACACCAGCCCCGACAGCTCGATCGGCGGGCTCAAGACGGTCAGCGCCTTGTCGGCGAGCTGCCTCGCCTCCTCGGCGCCCGCGCCGGCAAGGAGGATGGCGAACGCCGCATCGCCGACCCGCGCCACGGCCTCGTCCGACGCGGAGGTCACGTCGCACAGGCGCGTCGCCACCTGCTGCAGCAACGCATCGCCCTCGGCATAGCCCAGCGTTTCATTCACGTCGCGGAAATGGCGGATCTCCAGCACCAGCAGCGCGAGCGTCCGGTTGCTTTCCCTGGCGGCGGCGATGGCTCGTGCGAGCCGTTCGCGCAGATGTGTGCGATTGGGCAGCCCGGTGAGCGGGTCGTAGTAGGCCATCCGCCGCACCGCCTGCTCGGCCGCCCTCGCCCTTTCCCGAGTCCGCAGCGTGGCCAGGCCATGGGCCAGGTCCTCGGCGGCGTCCTCGAGCAAGCGCAGTTCCTCGTCATCGAAGGCGTCGGGCTCCGGGGCGGCGATCGTGATCGCGCCGAAGATCTCGCCCTCGACGCGCAATGGCACCGACACCAGGGACGCAAAGCCGCGCTCGAGCGCCGCATCGCGCCATATCGCGACCCTGGGGTCGGTCAGGATGTTGCGGATGGCACAGGACTTGCCGCTGCGTATCGCAGTGCCGGTGGCACCACGGCCGCGCTCGGTGTCCGCCCAGGTGAGCTGCAACGACTCGACGTAGCCCTCGTCGAGTCCGGACTGGGCGAGCGGCACGACGGTCCGGGCGTCGTCGTGCTCGGCCCGGCTCACCCAGGCGAGGCGATAGCCGCCCTCGTCGACGACGATGCGGCAGATCTCGTCGAGCAGGCCTTGCTCGTGTTCGGCGCGCAAGAGGGCGCGGTTGCACGCCCCCAAGGTCTTGAGGGCGCGCGTGAGGCGGCGAACCTCGTCGGCATTGTCAGGCGGGCGATGGCGGGATTTCGGCACGGCGGGGACCTCCCGGGATCTTCATTGTAGATCCTGCATATCCGCGCGGTAGCTTCGACCCCGCTCACCGCCACGGAGCCGGCGCGACTACAACATCTGGAAAGCCAGCACGGCGACGATGGTCGGCGGCAACGCGGTCACCAGCAGGCCCAGCGGATTGATCGCCTCGTCGTCGAAATTGCCGCGCAGGATCGCAAACCCGGCCGGGTTCGGTGCATTGGCGATCACGGTCAGCCCGCCGCCGGTGACCGCGCCCGCCACCAGCGAATACTTGAACGCGGCGTCGGTGCCGTCGACCAGCGAGCCGAGGTAGGTCAGCGCCGCATTGTCGGTCACGGCGGTGAGCGCGGTTGCGCCGAAGAACAGCGTCACCGTATCCATGCCGGCGAGCAGGTCCTGCAGCCACCACTGCTGCTGCGAGCCGAGCGTGACCAGGCCGGCGAGGAAGAAGCCGACCAGCAGCCCCTCGCGCAGGATCAGGCGATCATGGTGCTGCTTGTAGCCTTCCGCGACGCCGAGGAAGAGCAGGAACAGGCCGATGAAGACGACCGGATGGTGGGCGAAGACGACGATGCCGACGAGGAAGAGCACGTGCACCACGATCAGCGCCGCCGGTACGCTGCACTTGCCGGCATCCGCCCTCATGTCCAGTTGCCTCAGCTCGCTCTTGAACAGCCAGGTCGCCACGCCGGCGTTGATCAGCACCGCAATCGCTGCCTTCCAGCCGAAGTGGCCGAGCATGAACCACAGGTCCCAGTTCCACTTCGCCGCCACCATGAGCACCGGCGGCGCGGCGAAGTTGCTGAGCGTGCCGCCGATCGAAATATTCACGAACAGCGTCCCCAGGGTGATGTACTTGAGCCGCCTTGAGATGCCTTTCGAATAGAAGTTGTCGCGCAGCATCAGCGCTGCCACCGTCATTGCCGCCGGTTCGGTGATGAACGAGCCGAGCAGGGGCACCGCCGCGAGGCAGATGAAATAGAACGCCACGCTGTCGGCGAAGGGCAGGTAGCGCGCCAGGGCATGGGCGCCGGCCTTGCACAGCTCGAGGACCGGGCGGCTCGCCGCCACCACCATGATGACGAAGACGAAGGCCGGCTCGGTGAAGTTCAGCCCCTCGAGATAGGCGATCGTGCCGCCGGCGCCGCCGGTACCACTCACGAATGCCATGAACGCGAGCAGTACGAAGGCCCAGAAGCCGAACACGACCTCGACCTCACCGAGCAGGTGCCATATGCCGGCATGCACCGGCTGGCGGTGAGCGAGCACCTCGAAGTACTTCGTCATGAAGGTATGGACGACGGCAATCGCGAACAGCGCGCTGCCGACGATCTGGATCGCCGAGGGGGTCATTGTCTGAGGTCTCCTTGTTCTTTTTCGGCGCCACGGGCCGCCGAGAGGCTGGCCGTGGCTGCATTGCCCGCACCGCCCTGCCGGCACCGAGGTGGCGGGTGGGAAGTGGTCAGGCCAGGGCCGAAACCATCAGGCTGAGTCCGAGCAGGATCAGCACGCTGAAGGCGATGCGGCGCATCGTCGTCGGCTGGAATGGCGGCGGATGGCGCCGTCCGGCCACGGTGGCGAGCGCGACCGCAACGACTGCAAAGGCCGTCAGCAACCAGACCTCGGCGGTGAGCCCGCCCTGGGTGGCAACCACGATCGCGCGCGACACGGAGGTGCAGGTGAATACCAGAATCAGCATGCAGCGCACGGCTGCCAGGTCCATCGGCTGACGGTAGAAGTGGAAGATCGCCGGCGGCCCGGCCATGCCGAACAGGCCGCTGAGCAGGCCGGAAAATAGGCCGGTGGCAAAGAAACTGCGGTCGGGCGAGCGCTCGGGCAGTTGCGTTGGGCGCAGGGCGAAGACGACGCCGCTGTAGGTGATCGCCACGCCGAGCAGGAACTTGAGCG
>JBFGZP010000246.1:0-5267 GCA_041586695.1 Thauera sp. | reverse complement strand
GCCGCGCCCCGACAAATGGCGCGAGTAGTTCTCGATGCCCTTGCAGAAACCCATCTCGTTGAGCATCTCGAGATCGAAGCGGGTGCGCTGCTCGATGCGCTGCGCCTCCACCAGCTTGCCCTCGCGCTGGAACAGGGCTGCGCGCTCCTTCAGTTCGTCCTTGATCGCCTCGATCGCCTTCAGCACCGTGCCACGCGGTGTCACGTAGTGGCTGGACGGATAGACGGTGAAGCGCGCCAGGCGCTGCCTCAGATGGCCGGTAAGCGGATCGAACAGGGTCAGGTGCTCGACCTCGTCGTCGAACATCTCGATACGCACGGCAAGCTCGGCGTTCTCCGCCGGAAACACGTCGATCACGTCGCCTCGAACGCGGAAGGTGCCACGCCGGAAGTCGATGTCGGCGCGGGTGTACTGCATCGCCACCAGGCGCTGGATCAGATCGCGATGAGCCATGCGCTCGCCCTCGCGCAGGTGCAGGATCATGGCGTGGTAATCGACCGGGTCGCCGATACCGTAGATGCACGACACGGTGGCGACGATGACCACGTCGCGGCGCTCCATCAGGCTCTTGGTTGCCGACAGGCGCATCTGCTCGATGTGCTCGTTGATCGACGAATCCTTCTCGATGAAGAGGTCGCGCGACGGCACGTAGGCTTCCGGCTGGTAATAGTCGTAGTAGCTGACGAAGTACTCGACCGCGTTCTCGGGCAGGAACTCGCGGAACTCGGCGTACAGCTGCGCTGCCAGCGTCTTGTTCGGCGCCAGCACCAGGGCCGGCCGCCCCATGCGGGCGATGACGTTGGCCATCGTGTAGGTCTTCCCCGAGCCGGTCACGCCCAGCAGGGTCTGGAACAGCAGGCCGTCCTCCACCCCCTCGCACAGCAGGCGGATCGCCTCCGGCTGGTCGCCCGCAGGCGGAAACGGCTGGTGCAGCCGGAACGGGCTGCCTTCGAAGCTCAGCACATCCGCCCCACCATCCGGCGCGCTTCCCGCGGCGGGCGCCCCACTCTTGCCTTGACTCGTCATGCTAAAATTCCCGCCTGTTTTCCAACGGCTCGCCCGCACAGCAGCGCGCACGCGAAAACTTCAATTATTTCCCAAATCGCGCCACAAGGCACGGCGGATCGCCGCGCCGCACGCGCGACCGAACAGCCCGCCCTACTGCAACAACTGGAGTCGACATGTCCGCTTCGATCTTCGCCGCCGTCGAGATGGCGCCCCGTGACCCGATCCTTGGCCTGAACGAGGCCTTCGCTGCGGACAACCGCGCGGAGAAGGTGAACCTCGGCGTCGGTGTCTATTACGACGACAACGGCAAGATTCCGCTTCTGGCCGCTGTCCGCGCTGCCGAGAAGGCGCGCCTGGAGGCGATGCCGCCGCGCGGCTACCAGCCGATCGAAGGTGCGGCCGCCTACAACAACGCGGTGCAGAACCTGCTCTTGGGCAAGGATTCCACCCTGCTGGCCAATGGCCAGGTCGTCACCATCGAAGCCCTTGGCGGGACCGGTGCGCTGAAGGTCGGCGCCGACTATCTCAAGCGCCTGCTGCCCGGTGCCACGGTGTTCATCTCCGACCCGAGCTGGGAGAACCACCGCGCGCTGTTCGAATCCGCCGGCTTCCCGGTCGAGAACTATCCCTACTACGATGCCGCCACGCGCGGGGTGAACTTCGCCGCGATGAAGACCAAGCTCGACGGCCTGCAGCCGGGTTCGATCATCGTGCTGCATGCCTGCTGCCACAATCCGACCGGCGCCGACCTGTCCGACGCTCAATGGGACGAAGTGGTCGCCGTGTGCCGCCAGCGCGGTCTCGTCCCCTTCCTCGACATGGCCTACCAGGGCTTTGCCGACGGCATCGAGGACGACGCCGTCGCGGTGCGCGCCTTCTCGGCCAGCGGCCTGCAGTTCCTGGTTTCCAGTTCCTTCTCGAAAAGCTTCTCGCTCTACGGCGAGCGCGTCGGCGCGCTGTCGATCGTCACCGCCAGCAAGGACGAGGCCGCGCGCGTGCTGTCGCAGGTCAAGCGCGTGATCCGCACCAACTACTCGAACCCGCCGACCCACGGCGGCGCCATCGTCGCCGCGGTGCTGAATTCCCCCGAGTTGCGCCAGATGTGGGAAGAGGAACTTGCCGGCATGCGCGATCGCATCCGCGCGATGCGCACCGGACTGGTCGAGCAGCTCAAGGCCGCGGGCGTGGAACAGGACTTCTCGTTCGTGATCAAGCAGCGCGGCATGTTCTCCTACACCGGCCTCACCGTCGACCAGGTCGAGAAGCTCAAGAGCGACTTCGGCATCTTCGCCGTCTCCACCGGGCGCATCTGCCTCGCGGCGCTGAATTCGAAGAACATCGGCTATGTCGCCCGGGCGATTGCCCAGGTGGTGAAAGGCTGAGGCGCGCTGGCCGGAGGCGGCGGAGCATTCCACCGCCTCCGCCTTGACGAAGCTGCCCGCGCTGCCTAGAATGCGCGGCTCTGTTCCCCGATAGCTCAGTTGGTAGAGCGACGGACTGTTAATCCGCAGGTCCCTGGTTCGAGCCCAGGTCGGGGAGCCAAGTTTTCGGGCTTGACGTTCAGCTTCAGGCTGTGGAACGGCAGGCAAAGAAAGAGTCTTACCGAGTTTTTCCCCGATAGCTCAGTCGGTAGAGCGACGGACTGTTAATCCGCAGGTCCCTGGTTCGAGCCCAGGTCGGGGAGCCAAGCTTCAAGCAAAATGCCACCCTTCGGGGTGGCATTTTGCTTTCCGGATCCGCAGCACGCGGAGCCTTGCTGCCTGGCGACCGGGAGCACCTGAAAACCTGCAAAGCGAACGGGTGTGATACCCACTCAAGACACTTCGATGCGCGATAGAGAACTCACCGCCGGTTTCGCTCTCGGCCTTGCCGCCTACGGAATGTGGGGCTTGTTTCCGCTCTTCTTCAAGCTCCTCGCGGCGGTGGAACCGACGCAGATCCTGATGCACCGCGTGATCTGGTCCTGCCTGTTCGTGGCGCTGCTGCTGGCACTGAGCCAAGGCTGGCAATCGCTTCGCGAGCAACTCGGCAATCGCCGCTTGTGGCGAACACTGGCATTCTCATCAGTGCTGATTGCGGCCAACTGGCTGATCTTCATATACGCCGTCGCCCACAAGCAGGTGTTGGCCTCCAGCCTCGGCTACTTCATGACGCCGCTGGTGAGTACCGCACTGGCGGTCCTGTTCCTCGGCGAGACATTGAATCGATTTCGCCTGGTCGCGATCGCGCTGGTGCTCTTCGCGATCGCCTGGCAACTGGCCGAACTCGGGCATATCCCGTGGATTCCGGTCTGTCTCGCGCTCACGTTCGGGACTTACGGACTCGTGCGCAAGCAGGCGCCGGTGTCGACCCTGCCCGGCCTGTTCATGGAAACCTTGATCCTGTTGCCGGCAGCCCTGCTCTACTGGGCCTGGCTCGGCATCGACGGCAGCAGCCAGTTCCGGCAATCGTCCGCTGACACCTGGCTGTTGCTGGCCTCCGGGATCGTTACCGCTCTGCCCCTGCTGGCCTTTGCCGCCGCGGCGAAGCGTCTGTCGCTGATGACGTTGGGGTTCATGATGTACCTGAACCCATCGCTGCAATTCTTCACCGCGACCGTACTTTTCGACGAGCCGTTCAGCAGCGGGCAATTGGTCAGCTTCATTTGCGTGTGGGCCGCGCTCGCGGTGTTCACCGTGGACGCGGCGCGCCAGCGCCGACGCGCATTGCGCTGAAGGCAAGATCGCCTGGGGGTTTCCAGAGGCACCGACCGCTCGAGTGCCAGTGTACGAGCATGACGCAGGTACCATAACGGTGCATTTCTGCTGCAGTGCACCATCTCCATGCATCAAGTGGGTGCACGCTTTCCCGCCGGCCGTTCGGAACCCCGGCCTCATTCGAAGCCCCGATGCACGCCAATCCATGGGCTGGCCTGAATCCGTTTGTGCATTGCACCAATCTGGCACGCCTGATGCTTTGAGAGCCTCGACATCGAAGCAAGCCCAGCCCCTCTCGGCGACAGCCGGGCTCGCGCTGCAGCTGTTCGATCGCAGGGTTCCACCATCACATGCAAGGAGACGTTGCCATGAGTATCTTCAATGCCTATCAGGCCCGCTTCGAAGCGGCACGCGAAGACGAAATGTCGCTGCAGGAGTACCTGGAACTCTGCCGCCGCGACCCTTCGGCCTATGCCACGGCGCCAGAGCGCATGCTGATGGCGATCGGCGAACCCGAACTGGTCGACACCCGCCTCGACCCGCGCCTGTCGCGGATCTTCTCCAACAAGGTGCTGAAGCTGTACCCCGCGTTCCGTGAGTTCTACGGGATGGAAGATGCGATCGAGCAGATCGTGTCCTACTTCCGCCACGCCGCGCAGGGGCTGGAAGAGAAGAAGCAGATCCTCTACCTCCTCGGGCCGGTCGGTGGCGGCAAGTCCTCGCTCGCGGAGATGCTCAAGAGCCTGATCGAGAAGGTGCCGTTCTACGCGGTGAAAGGCTCGCCGGTGAACGAATCGCCACTGGGACTCTTCGACGTGAATGAGGATGGCCGCATCCTCGAGGAGGACTATGGCATCCCCCGCCGCTACCTGAACAGGATCATGAGCCCGTGGGCGGTGAAGCGGCTGAACGAGTTCGGCGGCGACATCACGAAGTTCCGCGTCGTCAAGCTCACGCCCTCGGTGCTCAAGCAGGTCGCGGTTGCGAAGACCGAGCCCGGCGACGAGAACAACCAGGACATCTCGTCCCTGGTGGGCAAGATCGACATCCGCAAGCTCGAGCAGTTCTCGCAGGACGACCCCGACGCCTACAGCTACTCCGGCGGTCTGTGCCTGGGCAACCGCGGCCTGCTCGAGTTCGTCGAGATGTTCAAGGCCCCGATCAAGGTCCTGCACCCCTTGCTCACCGCCACCCAGGAAGGCAACTACAAGGGCACCGAAGGCTTCGGCGCGATCCCCTTCGACGGCATCGTGCTCGCCCACTCCAACGAATCGGAATGGGCGGCGTTCAAGAACAACAAGAACAACGAGGCCTTCCTCGACCGCATTTACACGGTCAAGGTGCCCTACTGCCTGCGCGTGTCGGACGAGATCCGCATCTACGAGAAGCTGCTCGCCCACAGCTCACTGTCGGAAGCGCCCTGCGCGCCCGACACGCTGAAGATGATGGCGCAGTTCTTCATCCTCTCGCGGCTGAAGGAGCCGGAGAACTCCAGCACCTTTTCCAAGATGCGCGTCTATGACGGCGAGAACCTCAAGGACACCGACCCCAAGGCCAAGAGCT
>JBFGZP010000245.1:0-5273 GCA_041586695.1 Thauera sp. | reverse complement strand
GGCTTCGTCCACGGCGTCGCGCGGCCGATCACCTCGCTGGCGGACTTCAAGGGCCTGAAGATGCGCGCGCCGACCCGCCTCACCAACAAGATGCTGGCCGCCTTCGGCGCGTCGCCGGTGGCGGTGCCGCTGCCCTCCCTGACCGAGGCGGTGTCCAAGGGTGTCATCGACGGCTACGTCCTGCCCTGGGAGGTGATCCCGGCGTTGAAGTTGCACGAGCTGACGAAGTACCATTCCGAAACCGATCCGGCGGAGCCGGCGCTCTATACGGCGGTCTTCGTCATCGCGATGAACAAGGCCAAGTACGAGAGCCTGCCGGACGACCTTAAGAAGGTCATCGACGCCAACTCGGGCGCCGATTTCTCGGCCATGATCGGTCGCGTGTGGGACGAGTCGGCCCCGGCGGCCCGCCAACTGGCGGTGGATCGCGGCAACCAGTTCAACACCATCCCGGCCTCCGAACTGGCCGCCTGGCGCAAGATTGGCGACGAAATCGCGGCGGAGTGGGTGAAGGAGATGGATGGCAAGGGCTACCCTGGCCAGGCCATGCTCGACGGTGCCAGGGATCTGATCAGGCAGAACGCCGAGTAATCGGCCTCGCGTGTGTCCTGCAAGCTCGCGTCCCCCTCGACGGGCGCGAGCTTGCCGCTTTCCTTTCCGGCACTCATTCCTCGCATTGGCAGAAATCCGGCGGAGACCGACCATGAAGCTCTATACCTATTTCCGCAGTTCGGCAGCCTACCGTGTGCGCATCGCCCTGAACCTCAAGGGGTTGGCCTACGATTCGGTGCCGGTGCACCTCTTGCGCGCGGGCGGCGAGCACCGTCGGGCGGCCTATCTCGCGCTGAACCCGGCCGGGCTCGTGCCGGCGCTGGAAGACGATGGCGCCGTCCTGTCGCAGTCGCTGGCGATCATCGAATACCTCGACGAAATCCATCCCGCGGTGGCGTTGCTGCCCGGATCGGCGCTCGAGCGTGCGCGCATCCGCGCCATCGCCCAGGCGGTCGCCTGCGACATCCATCCGCTGAACAACCTGCGCGTGCTGAAGTACCTCAAAGACGCGCTCGGTGTGTCCGACGAGGAGAAGGACGCATGGTACCGCCACTGGGTGACGGTCGGGCTGGCCGCGCTCGAGGCCATGTTGGCGAACGATCCGCGCACGGGCGACTTCTGTCATGGCGAGACCCCCAGCCTGGCCGATTGCTGCCTGGTGCCGCAGGTGTTCAACGCGCGCCGTTTCGACTGCGACCTGAGCTCGATGCCGACGGTGATGCGCATCGTCGAGCGCTGCGAGGCGCTGGAGGCCTTTCGTCTCGCGGCGCCTGAAGCCCAGCCGGACGCCGAATGAAAGGCGGCGGCGCGCTCGCCGGCCACTCGCGCGGGGCACCCGGCGCCGCGCACACGCGTCCCTGCGAGCCTGCTCGGATGAGGCCCGTGACGCGCTTCGCCGACGAGCACTGAGCCGCTTGGCCGCCGCTCAGACGCCCCACACGACCGGCACGCCCTCGCGCTGCGAGGCCTCGAGCATGTCGAGCAGGGGCCATGCGCGCTGGGCGAGGCCGACCGGGGCGGCCATCCCCTTCTTGTCGCCATCCTGTTCGCTGTCGTCGTCGTCGGCCGAGCGCTCGGCCTGACGGGCGCGATCTTCCTCGATAGCGGCGCGCAGGCGCGCGATCGCGCCCGGAAGCTGTTCGACGGTGACGATGCCCTTCTTGTCGCCGGTATCCTTGCCCAGGATGCCGATGAGTCTGTTCGCCGCGTCGCCCAACATGATGACGTCGGCGCTGGCGTCGGACTTGAATGTGACCAGCATGCGTTTCTCCTCAGAGGCCTTTCACTGCGTAGATGCCAGGCGCATTGCGCCAGTAGCCCTTGTAATCCATGCCGCAGCCGAACAGGAAGCGGTCGGCGATATCGACGCCGGTGAAGTCGGCGCGCATGCCGGGATAGGCCTTGCGCTCATGCGTCTTGTGCACGAGGACCGCGGACAGCACCTCGGACGCACCTTCGTGCTTGAGGTGCTTGATGATCGCGTCGAGGGTGTGGCCCTCGTCGAGGATGTCGTCGAGTACGAGCACGATGCGGCCGCGCAGGTCCTGGGTGGGGCGCACGCGCCAGTCGAGCAGGGTGCCCTGCAGCGCGTGGCCGTAGCGCGTGGCGTGCAGATAGGCCACCTCCAGCGCAAAGGGCAGACGCGGCAGGATGCGGCCGGCAAGGATCAGCCCGCCGTTCATCACTGCATATACGAGGGGATTGAGCTCGGCCAGGCGCGCCGTGATCTCGGTCGCCATGCGGTCGAGCGCGGCTTCCACCGTTTGCGCGTCGGCCAGGCAGTCGGCTTCTTCACGCGCGCGCTTGATCTCTTCCATGTCGAGCGACATTGCGACTTCCTGTGGGCGCGGGGCCCGTCGTGCTTCGGGCCCGTCATTTTAGCGCCGTTCGCCCGTGCAGGTGCTTGTGCCCGCTGCGGCGGCACGGTAAAGGTGCGGGTCGAAGCCATTCCGCCGCAAGCCGCCATGCCCATCGGCGAAATTCGTCATCCGCTCGTGCGCCACAGGATCGGCCTGATGCGCGAGGGCGAAATCAGCACGAAGAAATTCCGCCAGCTCACCGCCGGGCCCGCACGCCTGCTGGCCTACGAGGCCTGTAAGGACTTTGCCCTCGAGACCGCGCCGATCGACGGCTGGGCGGGGCCGGTGGCAGCGGAGCGGATCGAGGGCAAGAAGTTCACCGTCGTGCCCATCCTGCGCGCCGGCCTGGCCCTGAAGGGCGTGAGCCTGCGCGGCGTCGTCGCGATCCTGCTCAGCCGCTCGCTGTCGAGCGGTCGAGTGCGCGCCTGAGGCTGGCGAGGGCGCGCCGCAGCAGCGGCGCCGCGAGCGGTGTCACCCAGTGCGGCAGGCCGCGCCCGCCGCGCCTGAGCAGCAGCCAGGCAAACCAGCCCCGCTTCGCCAGCCTGAGCGTGGCGCGCGGACGGATCAGCAGCACGGCGACGGCGAGCAGCGACAATACCGGTACCTCGTCCCGGGCCCAGCGCAGGTGTTCGCGCAGGCGGTCGACGCGGTCGAGCGCCGCGTCGATTCCGGCCAGGCGATGCATCATCCCGGCGCGTTCGGTCTCGGCGCGGATCTGTAGGCGCTGCTTCTTCAGCGCGATCTCGACCATGCGGGGGTTCATGCGTGGCGTCCCGGGCCGTTAGAACGCACCGTGGGCCTAGTCGCGACGCTGGACGGCGTCGCGGTCACGCGCGAGTTCGGCCAGACTGGCGGCGAACAGGCGGCTGCCGCGCCGCAGCTCGCGCGCGGCGTTGGAGGCGGTCAGCAGGGCGCCACCGAGGAAAACCGCGGTGGCGATGCCGAGCGCGAGCAGGCGGTGTTCCTCCCACCACAGCACGGTCAGGAAGGCGGCGAGGAACAGCAGTCCGGCGCCGACCAGCAGTCCGCACAAGACCACGTTGAGCAGCAGGCTGGTGAGGCGCAGCTTCTCCTCCTGGACCTCCACCGAAAGAAGCTCGAGCCGGGTCTGCACCGTGTGCAGCCCGGCATCGATGATGCCTCGCAGGCTGTCCGCGAGACGTGCCCGCCGTTCCTCGCCCATCGGCCCGACCGTCCCGCCTTAGCGGCGGCCGGCCAGGAGCCCGAGCAGGAAGGCCACGCCGGCGGCCACGCCGACCGACTGCCAGGGATGTTCGTGCACGTAGTCGTCGGTGGCGCGGGCGGCCTTCTTCCCATGATCGACAACGGCGGCCTCGGCCTCCGACAGCCGCTCTTTCGCTGCGGCAATGCGATTGCCGAGACGGCCACGCACGTCGGCGATCTTGTCGCCGGCCTGGCCGGCGGTGAGCTTGAGGATTTCTTCCGCGTCGGCGATGACCACCTTGAGATCGCCGACGAGCTTGTCGCGGGAAGGATTGATGACGTCTTCTTTCATGATGCGCCTCCGAAACAGGGTTTACGACAGGACCAGCTATGACGTTCGCGACTAGCGGCGACTTCTCGTGAACGCTAAACCCATTGTGAGGCGAAGGCAATTGCCCAATCGGCTCGGACGCGGCCACGAAGTCGAATCGGCATTGCATAATCGTGTTGATCCGCTGAAGAACAGTCGGCGCGTCCGGGCCTGCCCGCTCGTCGCCGGCCATGCGTTCGCAATCACTGCCGCCGCCGCGGGGCCCCTTGTTGCCATGGAGTTCAGGATGTCGCGCCACTGCTTCACCTATGGATCCCTCATGTGTGAAGACATCATGTCTGCCGTCGCCGTTGCGCGTTGCGCGCATCAGCCGGCGATCCTGAAAGGTTATCGACGCGCGCCGGTTATCGGCGAGCACTATCCCGGTATTGTCGCGGCCACCGACTCCGAGGTGGCTGGCGTCCTCTACCTGGAGCTGCCCGAGTCTGCCTGGCCCCGGCTGGACGCCTTCGAGGGCAGCCGGTACGCCCGCCAGCAGGTGTGCGTGCGGCTGGAGGATGGCCGCCGCGAGATGGCCTGGGCCTACGTCTTCCGCGCCGAGCATGCCCACCGCCTGGCGGCCGGGGAGTGGGATTTCGAGCGTTTCAAGAGGACCGGAAAGGCCGGCTTCGAGCGCCTCTATCTCGGCTTCGACAAGCTGGCGCCCGGGCGGCAGAGCTGACGGTCTCGCGGGCGATGTGAACGGCTGGATGTCGACGGCCTTCCGGCGGCGGCTCCTGCGTGTGGGGGCGCCCCTGGATGGGTAAGCGCCGTCCTCCGGTTAATGCGAAATCGCTATACTCGTGAGCGCAATGAGACGCGCAGTTGCATCCTTCTGGCAGGCCACGACGTTCCGGCATGCGGCGAAGGCAGGGCCGGGCTTTCAGGACGCGGTCGACGGACCGCAGGGTCTGGACGCGTGCCGAACCCGCGTCGACGCACCGACACACCAACCAGAACACGATCATGCTATCGAATGTGCTGACGAGTCGCGGCGGCCAGGACTCTTTCGTCATGAGTGCGGCTGGCGGCGCGCACGACGAGCCGAGGCCCGCGATCACGCGCAGCCGAGGCGACGAAATGGGCGGGCAGGGCGCATGGGGCGACAGCCGCCCTCGTCTCGAGGAAGTCCTGGAGGTCGCCGCAGAGGGGATCTGGGCCTGGCATGTTTGCGGTGGCAGGGTGATCCACAGTCCGCACTGGCTCGCGGCGCTGGGCATCGTGCCCGGAAGCCACGAGATCGAAGAAGCGCTGCTCGCGCGCATCCATCCCGCGGACAGGGAGGGCGCCCGGCGAGACTTCGAGGCGCTGCTGGGCGGCGAGACCGG
>JBFGZP010000244.1:0-5296 GCA_041586695.1 Thauera sp. | reverse complement strand
CAGGGCGATCAGGCGGCGGTAGTGATGGAACACGGAGTCCGGATCCGCCTGCGCCGCCTCGACGTTGATCTCGGTATAGTTCGGATTCGCCTTCAGCCACGGACGGGCGCTCGAGAAACCGGCGTTAGCCGAGTCATCCCAATGCATCGGCGTGCGCGCGTTGTCGCGGCCGTTGGCGTAGATCCCTTCCATCATGTCTTCGTGCGACATGCCGGCAGCGGTCCGCTCGCGGTACAGGTTCAGCGACTCGATGTCCTGGTAGTCGTCGATCGACTCGTAGCGCACGTTGGTCATGCCGATCTCTTCGCCCTGGTATATATAGGGCGTGCCCTTGAGGAAATGCATCGCAGTGGCGAGCATCTTGGCCGACTCGACGCGATAGCGCCCCGGGTCGCCATACTTGGATACCGCCCGCGGCAGATCGTGGTTGCACCAGAACAGCGAGTTCCAGCCCTTGTCGGCGAGCGTGGTCTGCCACTTGTTCACCACGCGGCGGAAGTCGGCCAGGCTGAAGGGGCGCGGCTTCCACTTGCCCTCGACCGGATCGTGCGTGATCGTGATGTGCTCGAACTGGAACACCATCGACACCTCTTCGCGCTCGGGATCGGAATACAGCTGGCCGGTGTCCGGTGTCGCACCCCAGGTCTCGCCCACCGTCATCACGTCGCGGTCGCCGAAGGTGGCCTTGTTCATCTGCTGCAGCAGCGAATGCAGGCGCGGACCGTTGACCGTGATCTTCTTGTCGACCTCCTTGCCGATGAGGTCGATCACGTCCATGCGGAAGCCGCCGATGCCGCGATCGAGCCACCAGTTCATCATGCTATGGACTTCGTCCTGGACCTTGGGGTTTTCCCAGTTCAGATCGGGCTGACGGCGCGAGAACAAGTGGAAGTAGTACTCGCCGGTGGCGGGGTCGAGTTCCCACGCGGAACCGCCGAAGTATGAGCGCTGGTCGTCCGGCAGCTCGCAGTTCGGCCCCGGCTTGCGCCAGATGTAATAGTTGCGGTAGCGGTTGTCGGTGGACTTGCAGGCCTCGACGAACCAGGGATGCTCGTCCGAGGTGTGGTTCACCACCAGGTCCATGACGATGCGGATGCCGCGCTTGCCGGCTTCCGCAATCAGCGTGTCCATCTGGGCCAGGGTGCCGAACTCGGCGGCGATGTCCTGATAGTCGGAGACGTCGTAGCCGTTGTCGTCCATCGGCGATTTGAACACCGGCGACAACCAGATCACGCCGACGCCGAGACTCTCGAGATACGGCAGTTTGGCGATGATGCCCGCGAGATCGCCCATGCCATCACCATTGGCGTCGCAAAAACTGCGCGGGTAGATCTGATATACGACCGCGTTGTGCCACCACTTTCGTTCCACGTTCCAGCTCCTGTCCCGGATTCCCTTGATCCCAATCAACTCGAACCCGGCCCCGAAAGGCGAGGTGGAAATGAATTCGGCTGATGGGTCGATAGAATTCTTCAAAGCGGTTTGAATCATAATCCGAAGCGCTTTGGAAGTAAACTACATTTTTTCCCTGTTTGGACCATTCCGGGTTTAGAGGCTAAGATCGGCAACAGGAGACCCAAAGCACTTTGGAGCTCACCCTTTACTCTCTTCCGGAGCACAACGTGAAGGTAAACCTGAAAACGCTGGCCGCTTCACTCGGCCTGTCGCAAACGACCGTCAGCCGCGCCCTGGGTGGTTACTCGGACGTCAGCGAAACGACCCGCAAACGCGTCGCCGAGGCGGCGCAGCAGATGGACTACAAGCCCGACCCGCTGGCGCGCCGTCTTGCGACCGGTCGCACGGACACGATCGGCATGGTGTTTCCGTTCAACGCCACGGCCTTCGGCGACAATCGCTGGGGCGAAGTGATTTCCGGCCTATCGGAAGGCCTGAGCGCGAACGACATGGACCTCAGTATCATTCCGGTGCGCCCCGAGAAGGAGCTCGAGACCTATCGGCGCGTCGTCGAAGGCCGCCGAGTCGACGCCTTGATCGTCGCCTGGACCCGGGTCGACGATCCGCGCATCCGGCTCCTGCAGGAACTCGGTTTTCCCTTCCTGTCCTATGGCCGGACCGATAGTCCCGTCCCCTACCCCTGGTTCGATTTCGACAACGAGGCCGGCGCACGCGCCGCAGTCGAGCGCCTGATCGCATTCGGCCACCGCCGCATCGGTCTCATCCATGCGCCGCTGGCCTACAACTTCGCGGCCCAGCGCCACGCCGGCTATCTTGCCGCACTGTGCGCGGCCGGCATCGAGGTCGAAGACGGGCTGATCGTGGAGAGTCCGGTCAGCCGCACCAGCGGCTACCGGGCGATGGAACAATTGCTCGCGCTCGACGCGGCGCCAACGGCCCTGCTGGTGGATAACAATCTCTCCGGCATCGGCGCCCTGCGGGCACTGGGCACGCACGGCCTTCAGCCTCGCCGCGATCTGTCAGTTATCGTCTATGACGGCGTGCCGACCGACATTCCGCTCCCCTACACGGTGACGGCCGTGCAGCAACCCACGGCCGAGCAGTCCGGCCGGACCATGGCCCGACAGATCCTCGCCATCCTTGCCGGAAAGCCTGTGGACGAGGTCCGACATCTCGGCCAGCCCGTCATCGAGGTCGGCGAGACCGACGGTCCGCTCGCGGCCGCTGCCGTGGCACCCCGACGCCGGACGCGCAAAAAGGCCGTCAGCTAGCGTGGGAGATCAGCGCCTCGAAGCGCGCCTGCAGGGAATCGAGCTCACGCTGCACGTCGGTGTCCGCCAGCGTGGCGCCGGCCGCTGAAATCCTTCTCATGGCGACACCGACGGCGAGGATGTCCATCAACAGCAGATGCAGGATGCGCGACACCATCGACAGGTAGCTCTCGCCCTGCTCCGCATGATTCACCTCGAGCGCCACGGTCGCGCGCCTGGCCAGCGGTGAGCCGCCGGCGGTGATCGCGATCAGCTTCGCCCCGGCCTTCAGCGCGGCGTCCGCGGCCTGCAGGGTCTCGGCGAGATTTCCCGATTTCGAGATCGCCACCACGACGTCGTCCTTGCCGAGCATGCCGGCCGCCATCAGCTGGATGTGAGGATCGATGTAGGCGTGGGTGGGAATGCTGAAGCGGAAGAACTTGTGCTGGCCGTCGAGGGCGGCGACGCTCGAATTGCCCACGCCGAACAGCTCGATGCGCTGCGCGCCCGCGAGCAGCCCGATGGCCCGGTCGACCGCCGCCGTGTCCAGGTTGTCGCGCAGTTTCACGATCGCCGAGGTGGTGTTGTCGAGCACCTTGCTCACGAGGTCGCCGGTGGAGTCGCCCACGCGCACCTGGCTGTGGCGCACCGGAACCGCGCTGGTCAGGCCGGAGGCCAGCTTGAGTTTGAAATCCGACAGACCCTGCATGCCAAGGGATCGGCAGAAGCGGATGACCGTCGGCTGGCTGACCTCGGCCCTGGCCGCGATTTCCGCCACCGGATCGTTGAGCATGCTGCGCGGCTGCTCCAGCACCAGTGTCGCCACACGGCGCTCGGCCGGGGTGAACCGCGCCATGCCCTCACGGATGCGGTCGAGCAGCATGCCCGAGCCGGCGCTGTCCTGCAGGTGGTTGCGCAGGACCTCGGCCGCACCGACCAATGAACAGCGTTCGGACAGGATCATGTAGGTCGGCACCGAAGCGACGAAGCCCGACTGCCGGCCCTTGTTCTCGAACGCGCGGCGAAAGCCCGACGCCGCGAGAAAATCGCCGAGGCGTCGCGCGATCGTGCTGCCGACATAGATCCCGCCGGTGGTGTCGAGGGTGACGGCGAGATTGCCGGCCACCGTGCCGAGCATCTCGCACAGGCAGTTCAACGCCCGCACGCAGATCTCGTCGCGCCCGCTCAGCGCATGCTCGATGATGTCGTCCACGCCCGACACGGCGGCCGGCTTCGATCCCACGGCATCGGCCGCCAGCGCTTCGTGGATCAGAACCAGGCCGGATGCGGACACCAGGCGTTCGGTCGACACGTGCGGAAAGCGCTTCCACGCGTATCTCAGCACCTTCAGCTCGGTTTCGTTCGAAGGCGAGAAGCTGGCGTGACCGCCCTCGGAGGCGAGGGCGATCCAGCGTTCGCCGTTCGGGACCAGCGCCGAAACACCCAGGCCGGTGCTGGCGCCGATCAGGCCGATGACGCCGTCCGGACTTGCGCTGCCGCCCCCGATCTGGCGCCGCTCCACCGCGTCGAGGCGCGGCAGCGCCATTGCCATCGCCATGAAGTCGTTGACGGCAAGCAGGGTCTGCAGGCCGAGCGCCTGGCGCACCTCCTCGATCGAGAACGACCATGGCAGATTCGTCATGCGCAGGACGTCGCCATCGATCCGGGTCGCCACGGCCATCGCCGCATGCAGCGGGCGCGGGCCCTCGATCGCGTCCAGGTAGCGCCGGCAAATCTCGTGCACACCGGCGTGCCCGCTGCAGGCGAAGCTCATCGCCTGCTCGAACCTGCCCGCCGCCACCTCGAGCACGAAACGGGCACGACTGGCGCCGATGTTGGCGATCAGCCGCGGTCCGCCGGGATAGGCCTCGCCGCGGCTCCACTGCGCAGGTTTTTCAAGCTGTCCCATGGCTCATCGCCCCTTCATCGATGCTCGACCGACGACATTCCACCAGTCGCGAGCCTGGCCTACTGCGACCGCAGTTGCGAGGCGGCGCGGGCGCGGCGACCGATTTCGTCCCAGTCGCGCGCGCGCACCAGGGCGTCTGGCGCGAGCCAGGAGCCGCCGACGCACATCACGTTCGGCTGCGCGAGGAATTCGCCGGCGTTCTCGGGCGAAACACCGCCCGTCGGACAGAAGCGCAGGTCGGGCAGCGGGCCGTACAAGGCCTTGAGCATGCCCACGCCACCGGCCTGCTGCGCCGGAAAGAGCTTCAGGCGCGAGAAGCCGTTCTCGGCCGCGGTCATCGCCTCCGACGCCGTCATGACACCGGGCAGGAGCGGGAACGCCGAGTCCTTCGCCGCTGCGATGAGGTTCGGCGTCAATCCCGGCGACACCGCAAAGCTCGCGCCGGCGCGCTCGACCGCGGCCAGAAGCTCCGGCGAGGTCACCGTGCCGGCGCCCACCACCGCTTCCGGCAGGGCTTCGGCCAGGCGGGAGATCACCGCGAGCGAGTTGGGCGTGCGCAAGGTCACTTCGAGCACGCGCACGCCATTGTCGACCAGGGCCCGCGCCAGCGGCACGGCGTCCTCCACGTCGTTGATCACCAGCACCGGCATGACCGGCCCCAGCCCCAGGATGTTGTCCAGCATCTTCGTCTTCGAATTCATGGTCGACCTCGAATGGTAGT
>JBFGZP010000243.1:0-5365 GCA_041586695.1 Thauera sp. | reverse complement strand
AGACCTGGGTGGTCGAAGTCGGGCAGCCGTGGCGCAACGAACGCGCCGGCCTCACCGACGAGATGCTCGCCATCGGCCGCAGCGTCACCGTGCATGGCCAGCGCTCGGCGCGGGTGGAGGAGCGGCTGGTGAAGGCGGAGTGGGTGATGATCGACGGCAAGCGCTACGTGCTCTACCCCGAGCGCAGTTCCTGACCGTCCCTGCCCGCCGCCCGTCTTGGACGCCGCGCTGGCCGCGCTCGAAGCCCTCGCGCTGGCAAAGGCGCTGAGGGCTTCTGCCTGGCTTTATCCGCTGGTCAACGCCGGACACATCCTCGGCATCGCCCTGCTGCTGGGCGCGATCATCCCGCTCGATCTGCGCCTGCTCGGCGTGTGGCGAAGCCAGCCCCTGATGCCCTTGTGGTCGGTGCTCGCACGCACCGCCGCCTGCGGCCTCGCGCTGGCCGTGTGCTGCGGCGGCCTGCTGTTCGTCACCCGCGCCACCGAATATGCCGCGTCCGCGGTATTCCTGGCGAAGATGGGCTTTGTCGCGCTGGGCGCGGCCAACGCCTTGTGGCTGCGCTTCAGCGCCGGAGACCCATCGCGCTGGCCCGCAGGCGTGCCGCTGCATGCACGCGTGGGGGCGGCCATCTCGCTGGCGGTGTGGCCGACGGCGATGGTGCTGGGGCGCTGGATCGGCTATACCTAGGCGTCGGTGCCCGCATGGAATCGGCCATGCAAGGGGGGTGGATGCCGGAGGGGAGTGACCGAGGATGAGCTTCAAGAGCTGGTGGGCGGCGTCCGCGCTGGTTTCGGCCGCGCTGGCGGGCGTCATCGGATTGCTGTGGACGCACGCCGTGAGCGACTACAGCCCGCCGCCGGGTCAGCTCGCCGACGAGGCCGCGGTCCAGGCCTTCCTTCAGCGCAGCCCGGCCGGCGAGGGGCGGATCCTGATCCCGACCGGGGTCTTCGTCCAGTCGCTGCACTTCGTCACCGCCAGCGACGTCAACGTCACCGGCTATGTGTGGCAGAAGTACGCCGACTCGGTCCCCGCCGAGATCAGCCGCGGCTTCACCGTGCCGGAGCAGGTGTCGTCCGCGTCCACGGTCATCGCTGAGGCCTACCGCCGTCGCCTCGACGACGGCGTCGTCATCGGCTGGTACTTCGACGTCACCGTGCGCCAGCCCTTCGACTACTCGCGCTATCCGCTCGACCGCCACCACGTCTGGCTGCGCCTGTGGCACGCGGATTTCGACCGCAATGTGGTGCTGACGCCCGACCTGTCGGCCTACGACTCCACCGCCGTGGGCGAGACCTTCGGCCTCGATCACGACTTCGTCCCGGGCGGGTGGAAGATCAACGAGACCCTGTTCGAGTACAAGGTCATGGGTTACGACACCAATTTCGGCATCGGCGACTACGTCGGCCAGACCGGCTTTCCCGAGCTCTACTTCACCGTCGTCGTCAGCCGCAGCTTCGTCGGCGCCTTCGTCATCACGCTGGTGCCGCTGCTGGTCGTCGCCATGCTGCTGTTTGCCGTGCTGATGATGACCACCGCCGACCCCGGGCGCGCGAGCGCATTCGGCTTCAACACCGCGGGGGCGATCGCCACCGCGTCGGCGCTGTTCTTCGTCGTCATGCTGGCGCACATCCAGCTGCGCGAGCAGTTCGCCAGCGCCCACATCGTCTACCTCGAACTGTTCTATTTCACCACCTACCTCGCCATTCTCGGCGTCACCGTCAACCAGTACATCTTCGCCACCGGGGGCGACGGCCGCCTCGTCGCGCTGGTGCGCCATCGCGACAACCTCGTCGCCAAGGCGTCGTTCTGGCCGGCGATCCTGCTCGTGCTGGCGCTCATCACCCTGGGGTATTTCGCCGCCTGACGGCCGGACGCGGCCGCCATGCGCGCGGCTCAGGCCCGGCGCGGGGCGACGCGCTCGGCCAGCTGGTACTTTTCCAGCACCAGATCGACGGCGGCGCCCACGCGTTCGGCCAGCTCGTCGGGCCGGGCCGGGTCGTAGGGGAGCCAGCGCCGCGTTTTCAGGTCGATCGGTACGTCCTCTTCGTGCTGCGACAGCAGGATCACCGGCTTGCCGACCGCGTGTGCCATGCCGAGCTCGTAGAACACGTTGGTGTTGCGCTCGGTCAGGTCGGCGATGACGAAGTCGGCCTCCATGATCTGCTGCCAGATGTCGTCGAGGATGTCGGTGGGCGAGAAGATGTCGTCGCCCCGGATCGCGACGACGCCGCGCTGGCGGCATACCTCGCGGATCGTGCCGGCGACCGCGGTCGACCAGGGGGCGCCGAACTTCATCATGATGAAGCAGCGCGGCGCGCCGGCCCCCGCAGCGACGGCGCCGAGCGGGCGGTTGAGCCGCTCCGGGCCGAGCACGATGACCTCCTGGCGCAGCGCCACGGCCTCGTGGCGGACATCGGCGAGGAGGTCGTCCAGCCCGGTGAGGCGGAGTATCCCGCGGTTCCCGCCCCCGTCGCCGGGCCCGGTGCGGGCGAGGCGGCTGCGGAAGATCGCGCTCACCTCGTCGCGCACATGGCCGATCGCACGGTCGAGGCGGCTGGTCGCGAGCGCCATGACGACCGCCGCGCCGACGCAGAACAGCACGAAGAACATCGCGAACCACTCGCGCGCGCCTTCGAGCAGGCGCTCGACCGCGGCGACGATGAACACGGCGCCGAGCGAGAACACGATCAGCAGCCCCGACAGCTGCGACGAGCGGTGGCGGTGGCCGATCAGGTCGTCGGCCCGCGGGCGGTCGGGCTCGGCGCCGGCGCCCGTCCGCGGAGGGCGCGCGCGCAGCAGCAGCCAGGCGCCGGTGAAGATCAGCACATGGCCCAGCGCCCAGACCGGCTGCAGGGCGGTGACATCGGAGTCGCCGCGCAGCTGCAGGTCGATGGACACGATATCGATGGCCGCGAACACCGCGAAGCCGACGAACATGAACAGGAACGGCCGCGTCAGGCCCAGCAGCGTGCACATCACGCCCAGCAGGATGCCGGCGAGCTCGAGCACGAACATCAGCAGCGTGATGCGCTGCTCGGCGTCGAGCGGGTTGAACGCGAAGCTGCGGTATTGCTCGACGTAGGCACCGATGAAACCCACGAGCACGACCAGCGCCATCCAGTGCGCCGGGCCCGGCCTGCTGCGGCGCACGAGGGTGGCGGCGAGATACAGCCAGGCGCAATCCCAGAAGAACAGGAACAGGCCGAAGCACACTTTCGACAGCGGCACCTGATTGCTGCCGACGAGCTCGCTCCAGGCCGTTGTGGACACGAAGAACGGCCGGTTCAGCAACAGCAGGTTGGCGAAGTCGAACGCCGCGCTCACCGCGAGCAACACGAACAGCGGGCGCAGCTCGCGTGCCTGGGTCCAGCCGAGCCACAAGGCCAGTACCACGACCCCATAGGTCGCGGCGACGTCGAGCCACACGCCGGTGAACGCCAGTCCGAAGGTGGCGAAGACCAGCAGGTACATCGCGTACGCCGCTGCGACCAGCATGAGCTTGTCCCCGTCCCGCATCGGCCGGCTCCGTGTCTCCATGTCAGTCGAGGTGGTTCGCATCACGGTACCAGCCGCGACGGGGTCAGGCGCCGCAGCTGCGTGCCCACGACGCGGCGAAAGCCCGGGCTGTGCAGGCACACGCCGCCGGCCAGCCCCATCGCGCAACCGAGCACGGTGTCGATCAGGCGCGACTGGATCAGGGCGGCCGGGTCGGCCTGTCCGAGCGTGGCGGCCTCGGCCAGGATGATCGTCAGCGGCGTGATGAAGATGACGGCGAAGCCGTAGTGCCGCACCACGGTGGTCTCGATGACGAAGGCGAGCGCGATCACCAGCACGGCGATGCTCCATCGATCCAGCGGCAGCGTCAGGATGGCCAGCGCCAGCACCAGGCCGATGCCGGTGCCGAGCACGCGCTGCAGCTGCCTGTTCCACACCGCGCGCAGGCTCACGCCCTGGATCACCGCGAGGCAGCTCACCGGCACCCAGTAGGGCCGTTCCAGCTGCAAGGCCTGCGCCGCCGCGAGCGACAGGCCGACGAAGGCGCCGATCACGATCGAGTCGAAGACGACGAAATCGAACGTGGGCCGCGGCAGCGGCAGCACCGGCTGCGGCGCCTGCAGGCGCAGGATGTACAGGCTGTAGAAGAAGGCGATCAGGCAGGCCAGCAGCGCGCCCATCGTCAGCAGGCCGACCTTCAGCGGTACCTCCAGCACCTCGCCCGGCGAGTAAGCCCCGATCGACGCCGCCATGACGAAGAACAGGCTGCCCGGCGGCCCGACGCGGTAGAAACGGCACACCATCGTCACCACGATGGCGATGAAGGTCAGCACCCACATCATCGCCGCCGGCACGAAGTGGCTGATCACACCCAGCGCGTAGCACGCGGTGAGGCCGAAGCCGCAGGCCAGCAGCCATACCATGCGGTGCGACAGCGGCGTATTCGGCAGGTACAGGAACACCAGCCCGCCCAGCGACGAGATGAGGCCGTAATCGACGCGCTCGAAGTGCGCGCCGACAATCAGCGGCAGGCCAGAGGCGAGCGCGGCGGCGAACGGCATCTGCCAGCGCCGGTCGCTGGGGTTGATCGTCGCCAGCTGGCGCAGCTCGGTCTGTATCAGCGTCTTCAAGCGCTGCCAGCCGTTCATCGGCGGACCTCCCGGCAATGCGGTCCCGGCGCGCGGGTGCGCGCAAGCGATCGCATGCCGTGATTCTAGGGCGATTGCGGCGGCGCGCCGATACGGGATGTCCCGCTGCGGCGCGCGACGGCGGCGGACACTCAGTTGCGACGGGGTCGGCGCACGTGCCGCGCCTGAAGCCAGGGGAAGGCCGCGAACGCGAGCTGCCCCGCCAGCCCCAGCAGATGTGGCACTTCCGCGTAGAGCGCCAGGTGGGCCGCGAGGCTGCGACCGGCGAGCAGGGTGGAGACCGCGACCTCGGCGCTCATCAGCAGCGCGAACGCGACGGCCCCCATCGTGGCGGCTTCGGCCGGGCTCATCGGCATGCGCCTGAGGATGCGCGCACAGATCCACCAGGAGGCGGCGAGGATGAGCGGAAGCTCCACCAGCACGGCCAGGATCCCGCCGAGCCGCGGCAGCAGCACCACGACCCGCAACACGCCAAGCGCGAATCCGAGCGCGAAGACCGCTGCGAAATAGATCACCCCTGCCTTCAACGCCCGCATTGTCGCCCCTCGCTCGACCTCATGCCGCCGCGATGACGTCCTGCAGCGGCCGGCGCAGCGAGCGAGGCATCAGCGGGCCGTAGCCGTAGCGCACGACCAGATCCACCCGCCGGTCGCCCACGCCCAGAAGCGACGCCAGTTGGGGACGCGTCGCCGCCACCTCCACCGCCTGGTTCAGGTGGGCGT
>JBFGZP010000242.1:0-5367 GCA_041586695.1 Thauera sp. | reverse complement strand
TGCTCCTAAGACAAATATTCCGCCAATTTCTAACTTCCGTCCCGGCGCAACGACGCCAGTGCGGCAAAAGGCGATTCCCTGCCCGTCCCGCCTTCGGGGCGGGGCGGTTCACAATCTTCATGTCGCGGCGCGATTGGCAGCGCGAGCAGCACCTCGTCTTCGACGAGCGCGACCACATCGAGCTCGCCATCGACCTCCAGTGCGTCTATCGCGTCGTTTTCCAACTCCTCGTCCGGAATCGGCTGCCCCGGACGAACAGGTTGCAGCGCAACGCGGATGTCGACCGGCCACTGCAATCCCGCCAGACAACGCTGGCAGCGCAAGGTCAGCTCGCCCTGCACGAACAGGTCGAGACGCGCGTTGCGGCTGGCATCGAGCGAACCCTCGAGGCGGAAAACCAGCGCGGCCGAATCATCAACCACGACGTCGACAAGCCTCTCGAGCCTGCCGACGACGATTTCCGCGCCGATACTGCGCCCTTCGGCGGCGAAGCGGAACGGATCGACGGAGTGTCTCGACGGCACGGCTGACTTCGACATAAGCGCCGCATGATATGATCTTTTTCCTCCTCGTGTCAAAGCCGTCGAAGGTTTGCGGCATCTTGCGCAAGACGCCGCCCAGAGCCGATGTGCGCCCCCGCATCAGACCCGCTGAATCGCCCATGAACCTCGTCCTCGCATCCTCGTCGGCCTACCGAAGAATGCTGCTCGAGCGCCTGCAGGTGCCGTTTGTTACCGCACGTCCGGAAACCGACGAAACCCCGCTGCCGAACGAGCGCCCGACCGCGACTGCACAGCGGCTCGCCGTGGAGAAGGCACGCGCGGTCGCCGGCGCCTGGCCCGACGCCCTGATAATCGGCAGCGATCAGGTCGCCCACCTCGGCGACGAGGTGTTCGGCAAACCCGGCACGGAGGAGCGCGCAATTGCACAGCTGCGGCGCATGAGCGGGCAAACGGTGGTGTTTCATACGGCGCTGGCCTTGCTCAATACCCGCAGCGGCCGACTTCTGTGCGAGGCAGTGCCGACCCGGGTGCGCTTTCGTCACTTGAGTGACGCCGAGATTCGACGCTACGTGGAAAAGGAAAGGCCGCTCGACTGCGCCGGCAGCGCCAAGTCGGAAGGCCTGGGCATTGCGCTGCTGGAGGCGCTGTCCGGCGACGACCCCACCGCACTGATCGGTTTGCCCCTGATCGCGCTATCGCGCATGTTGCGCGCCGAAGGGCTGGAACTGCCGTGAGCGGCACCGATCGAGGCACCTTGTTTCTCGTCCCGGTCGCACTCGGCGACACGCCCTGGGCGGGCTTCCTTCCCGCGCAGACGCAGGCCATCGCCGCGGGCATCGAGCACTTCGTGGTCGAGACCGCCCGCTCGGCGCGCGCCCACCTCAAGCAGCTGGAATACCCCCGCCCACTGCGCGATACCGACATCCGCGAACTCCCCGATGCCGCGCGTGCGACGGACTTCGAACTCGACGCCCTGCTGGCGCCCGCCCTCGCCGGCAGCGACGTGGGACTGATGTCGGACGCCGGCTGCCCCGCGGTGGCCGACCCGGGGGCGCGTCTCGTCGCCCGCGCCCACGCCCTCGGTATCCGCGTCGTACCGCTGGTCGGCCCCTCGTCGATTCTGCTCGGTCTCATGGGCTCGGGACTGAACGGCCAGAGTTTCGCCTTTCACGGCTACCTGCCGGTCGCGGAAGGCGAGCGCGACAGCTGCATACGCCAGCTGGAAGAGGAGTCCCGCCGCCTGGGGCGCACCCAGATCTTCATCGAAACGCCCTACCGCAACGAGCGCATGGTCGATGCCCTGCTGCGCCAGTGCAGGCCGGAAACGCACTTGTGCATCGCCTGCGACATCACCGCGCCCGGAGAAATCATCCTCACGCGCAAGATCTGCGACTGGAAGCGCAACGAGCGACCGTCCCTGGCGAAACGCCCGGCGCTCTTCCTGCTCTTGGGCTGAACCGCGCTCAGGCGTGCTCGCGCAACCAGGCCGCAAGCGCTGCCGGGGTTTCGACACAGGCGAGCGGCGCCTCCACGTGCAAGGCCTGCAGCGGATGCGCGCCGAAACCCACTGCCAGCGCCGCAACGCCCGCATTCTTCGCCATCTGCAGGTCGTGCGTCGTATCACCCACCATCAAGGTACGGCCGCGCTCGACACCGAGTTCTTCCATGATTTCCTCGAGCATCGCAGGATGCGGCTTGGAGAAGGACTCGTCCGCGCAGCGCGTGGCGTGGAAATACCGCGCCAGCCCGCAACTCCCGAGCGCTCGATTCAGGCCGACGCGGCTCTTGCCGGTGGCCACCCCGAGCATTCGCCCCCTCGCCGCAAGTTCGGCGATCGCGTCTACAACGCCGGGAAAAAGAACAAGTTCGTGGTCCTTGGACAGGTAGTGATACCGGTAGCGCTCGACCATGTGCGGATAGTCCGCCTCGACCAGGGCGGGCGCCACCCGGCGCAGGGCATCACCCAGCCCAAGCCCGATCACGAAGCGCGCCTGTTCGTCCGCAGGCTCGGGCAGCGCAAGGTCGCGACAAGCGGCCTGCAGCGCATTCACGATGGCCGCGGCCGAATCCATCAACGTACCGTCCCAGTCGAATACGATCAGATCGAATCGTTCAGCCATGCCTTTCCCCGTTGCTGCCGTCGAGAGCGTCGATGAAGGACTGAAGTTCCTGCGGCAGCGGCGACTCGAAGGCCATCTCGTCGCCGCTCAGTGGATGCGCGAAACGCAGCCTTGCCGCATGGAGGAACATCCGCTTCAGGCCCTCGCCCGCCAACGTCTTGTTGAGTGAAAAATCGCCGTACTTGTCGTCTCCGCACAGCGGAAACCCGAGATGTGCCAGATGCACGCGAATCTGATGCGTGCGTCCGGTCTTCAGTTCCACTTCGAGCAGACTGAAGCGACGCCAGCGCTTCAGCAGCCGGATCACGCTGTGCGCCGGCTTGCCCTCGTCGCTGACGCGGACGCGCCGCTCGCCCTCGGCGGTAAGGAACTTGAACAAGGGCGCCTTCACATGCTGCAGCGGATTCGCCCAGCTTCCGGGCACCAGGGTGAGATAACGCTTCTCGACCTTGCCGTCGCGCAGCATGTCGTGCAACGCGGTGAGCGCAGAACGCTTCTTGGCGACGATCAGCAGGCCCGAGGTCTCGCGATCGAGGCGGTGCGCGAGTTCGAGCATGCGCAGTTCGGGGCGCTGCACGCGCAACTGCTCGATCACGCCATAACTCACGCCACTGCCGCCATGCACGGCCTTGCCCGACGGTTTGTCGATCACGATGAGGGCATCGTCTTCGAAGACGACGGGCAACGGCTTGCCCGCCGGCGCCGGCGTGCTGCGCGTCGGCTCGGCGATCCGGATCGGCGGAATGCGCACCTCGTCGCCCGCCTGCAGCCGGTAGGTCTGCTGCACGCGCCGTCCGTTTACCCGCACCTCGCCACTGCGCAGGATGCGGTAGATGTGGCTCTTGGGGACGCCCTTGGCGATGCGCAACAGGAAATTGTCGATCCGCTGTCCGGCGGCGGCCTCGTCGATGCGCTCGCGCCGTACTGCAATCGCTTTGCCTTCGATCGTCATGATGAAATATACTTGTGGGCGGTTGAATCCGGTCGCTGCCAGCCAAGTGCCTTGCGTCTCGATCAAGTAATCGGGCGCGGAAAGCAAACTGCTGGCTATGAGCCCTGAAGAGCGCTCCCGGATTCGCCAGCGCCTGCCATCAAAAACCTCAAGGGGCGCCGATGGTAACGCAATCGACAAACTTCGACACACCCATCCAGCCTCCTGGTTGGATATAGACGCGTAACGCACACGCAGGATCAAATGTACTGGCCCGGACGCAAGACAAAGCGAACCGGGCGGGTTCAAGAGACTATCGACCAGCCGACCCATCACAGCCCAACAAGTTGCCGGATGACAGCAGCAGCCCTACCCAATCGCTCCTGATCCCGGAAAGCGCGATGGTGCGCGCCGTTCGTCCTGCCCGTGCGTCTGACGCGGGAGAACGATCCAAATGAAGCGCATGCTTTTCAATGCGACGCAGGCCGAGGAACTGCGCGTCGCAATCGTTGACGGTCAGAAACTGATCGACCTCGATATCGAGTCGGCCGCGAAGGAAGAACGCAAGAGCAACATCTACAAGGCCGTCATCACCCGCCTCGAGCCCAGTCTCGAGGCGGCCTTCGTCGATTACGGTGCCGATCGCCACGGCTTCCTGCCGTTCAAGGAGATCGCCCGCTCCTATTTTCAGCCCGGCGTCGATGCCGGCAAGGCCTCCATCAAGGAAGCGCTGAGAGAGGGTCAGGAACTCATCGTTCAGGTCGAGAAGGACGAACGCGGCAACAAGGGCGCCGCCCTCACGACCTACATCTCGCTGGCCGGTCGCTACCTCGTGCTGATGCCGAACAACCCGCGCGGCGGTGGCGTATCTCGCCGTGTCGAGGGTGACGAGCGCGCCGAGCTGCGTGAAATCATGGACGGGCTCGATGTGCCACAGGGCATGAGCCTGATCGCGCGGACTGCCGCGATCGGCCGCAGCGCCGAAGAGCTCGAGTGGGACCTCAACTACCTGCTGCAGCTGTGGCATGCGATCGAAGGCGCGGCACAGGGCCAGACCGGCGCCTTCCTGATCTACCAGGAAGGCAGCCTGGTGATCCGCGCGATCCGCGACTACTTCCAGCCCGACATCGGCGAAATCCTGATCGACACCGACGACATCCACGATCAGGCCCAGCAGTTCATGGCCCACGTGATGCCCGGCAACGTGTCCAGGATCAAACGCTACGCAGACGACGTGCCACTGTTCTCGCGTTTCCAGATCGAACACCAGATCGAATCCGCCTACTCACGTCAGGTCAGCCTGCCGTCGGGCGGCGCGGTTGTGATCGACCACACCGAGGCGCTGGTGTCGGTCGACGTCAACTCCGGCCGCTCGACCAAGGGCGCGGACATCGAGGAGACTGCGCTGCGCACCAACCTCGAGGCAGCCGACGAGATCGCTCGCCAGCTTCGCCTGCGCGACCTTGGCGGCCTCATCGTCATCGACTTCATCGACATGGAGTCGGCGAAGAACCAGCGCGAGGTGGAAGTGCGGCTGCGCGACGCCCTGCGCCATGATCGCGCACGCGTCCAGACCGGCAAGATCAGCCGCTTCGGCCTGCTCGAGCTGTCGCGCCAGAGGCTGCGCCCGGCCCTGGCCGAAACCAGCTACATCACCTGCCCGCGCTGCAACGGCACCGGCCATATCCGCAGCACCGAATCGTCGGCGCTGCACATCGTCCGCATCCTCGAAGAGGAAGCGATGAAGGAGAACACCGGCGCGGTGCACCTGCAGGTCCCGGTCGATGTCGCGACCTTCCTGCTCAACGAGAAG
>JBFGZP010000241.1:0-5374 GCA_041586695.1 Thauera sp. | reverse complement strand
GCGACAGCCAGCCCGAGGTGCAGCGCTACAACTGGCTGCTGTTGCTGCGCGGTGGCGCCCAGACGGTGGCCCTGCACGTCGACGGCCTGCGCGGCCACCAGGAAATCGTGGTCAAGAAAGCCGGGCCGCAACTCACGCGCGTCGTCGGCATGTCGGGCGCCACCGTGCTCGGCGACGGCGAGATCGTGCTGATCCTCAACCCGGTGGCGTTGGCGAGCCGCGGTCTGGGCACGCCCGAGGCCGAGGACGACGGTACCGTCGCGAGCCCGGCACCGACGCCGGCGCCGGTGCACATGCCGACCGTGCTGGTGGTCGACGATTCGCTCACCGTGCGCAAGATCACCGGTCGCCTGCTCGAGCGCGAGGGCTACCGGGTGATCACCGCCAAGGACGGCGTCGATGCACTCGAGCATCTGCTCGAGGCCATGCCCGACGTGGTGCTGTCCGACATCGAGATGCCGCGCATGGACGGCTTCGACCTCGTGCGCAACATTCGCGCCGACGAGCGCACCCGCCACCTGCCGGTGATCATGATCACCTCGCGACTGGCGGACAAGCATCGTCGCTACGCCCACGAGGTCGGCGCCAACCACTATCTCGGCAAGCCCTACCCGGAAGACGAACTGCTCGCATTGGTCGCCGGCTACACCGGACGCGAGCAAGTGCTGGCAAAGGCGGGCTGAGGTCCGCCCGGCTCAGGCGGCCAGGGCGCGCTGCATGCGCCCGAGCGCCGCCTGCAGCGTGGCGCGCGGACAGCCGAAGTTCAGGCGCAGGAAGCCCGGCGCGCCGAACGGCCGACCATCGGACAGGCCCACCCCCGCCTGCTCGAAGAAGGCCGTCGGATCGGCAATGCCACGCGCCGCCATCATCTCGCGGCAGTCGATCCAGGCGAGGTAGGTCGCTTCCGGCGTCGTCGTGTGAAGGCCGGGCATGGATCCGACCGCGGCCAGCAACTCGTCGCGATTGCCCCTGAGGTAGTCGAGCAATGCCAGCCGCCAGGGCGTTCCGTAGCGATAGGCGGCCTCGGCCGCGACCAGCCCGAGGACGTTGGCGTGCGGCACGATGCCGCGCATGGCACGGCTGTAGCGCGCGCGCAGTGCCGCATCCGGGATCACCGCGAAGGCACAGTACAGGGCCGCGATATTCCACGTCTTCGACGGTGCCATCAGGGTGATGCTGCGATGTGCGACCTCGGTGTCGAGCGCGGCGATCGGGCGGTGTGTCAGGGCGGGATCGAGGACCAGGCCGCAATGGATTTCGTCGGCGCAGATGAGCAGTTCGTGGTGCGCGGCAAAGTCTGCCAGCGCGCGCAACTCGTCCGCATCGAACACCCTCCCGACCGGGTTGTGCGGGCTGCACAGCATCAGCAGCCGGGTGCGCGGCGTGACGGCTGCCGCCATCGCTGCCCAGTCGAACTGCCAGCGCCCGTCGCGCAGGACCAGGTCGACCGTCTGCAGCACGCGACCGCTGTGCGCCGGCGCGGTGAGGAATGGAGGATAGACCGGCGTCGGCGTGAGCACGCCGTCCCCGGGCTCGCCGGCGATGGCGCAGGCGAGGTTGAAGCCGGTGACCACGCCCGGCAGCCACACCAGCCAGTCGGGATCGATCGTCCAGTCGTGGTCGCGGCGCAGGCCCTCGACGACCGCCTCGACCAGCGAAGGCCACGGGGCGGTGTAGCCGAAGACGCCATGATCGATGCGCGCATGCAGCGCTTCGAGCACCTGCGGCGGAGCGGCGAAATCCATGTCCGCCACCCACAGCGGCAGCACGTCACGGCTGCCATAGCGCCCCCACTTGTCGCCCGGCAGGCTGCGCCGGTCGACGACGCGGTCGAAATCGAGGCGGTCCGGAACGTTCATGTCTCTTCCTTGCGGAGAATGCCGAAGCGCGCCAGGGTGCGCTCGCGCGCACGGGCGTGATCGACCACCGGCGCCGGGTAATCGACGCCGATGCGGGTGCGCGCCGCGGCCTGGTCGATGTCGGCCATGGTCCACGGGGCGTGGATGTACTTGTCCGGCACGCGCGCGAGTTCCGGCACGTAGCGGCGGATGAAGCGCCCGTCGGGGTCGAACTTCTGCGACTGCGTCACCGGATTGAAGATGCGGAACCAGGGCTGGGCATCGCAGCCGGTCGAGGCCGCCCACTGCCAGCCACCGTTGTTGGCGGCGAGATCGTAGTCGTTCAGCTGCTGGGCGAAGTAACGCTCACCCGGACGCCAGTCGATGCCGAGGTCCTTGGTCAGGAAGGAGGCGACGATCATGCGCAGGCGATTGTGCATGTATCCGGTCTGATTGAGCTGGCGCATCCCCGCATCGACGATCGGATAGCCGGTGCGGCCCTCGCACCAGGCGGCGAAGAGTTCGGGCGCGTCGTCCCAGACCACGCGCCCGTATTCCTGGCGGAAGGCGGCGTCGACGACATGCGGGTGATGCCACAGAATCATGTGGTAGAAGTCACGCCACACCAGTTCCGACAACCACGTGTCCGCGCCCTCGCCGCCGCGGCGGCGCGCGAAAGCCGCCAGCTCGCGTGCCGACACCGTGCCGAAGCGCAGATGCGTGGACAGATAGGAGACGCCCTTCACGGCCGGGTAGTCGCGCGCCTTGCGGTAGCGATCGATGCGGGCGCGGAACTCGTCGAACAGACTGCGCCCCCCGCTCATGCCGACGGGCATCTTCAGCTCGGCGAGATTGCTGGGCTCGAAGCCGACCTCCTCCAGCGTCGGCAGGCGCGCGCCCGGCGGCAGGGGAGCGAGACGCGCAGCGTGTTCTTCCACTGCGAAGGGCTCGAGACAGTCGTCATCGAGCTGCTTGAGCCAGGCGTTCCGGTACGGGGTGAATACGCTGAAGGGCCGACCGGCCTGGGTCAGCACCTCGTCGCGATCGAAGATCACCTGGTCCTTGAAGTCCGCGAACCCGATGCCTGCGGCGGCGAGCCGTTCGGCGACCCGGCTGTCGCGCACGATCGCCGCGGGCTCGTAGTCGCGGTTGACAAAGACCTGGTTCACGCCGAGTTCGGCCGCGAGTTGCGGAATCGACTCGTCGGCACGTCCATGGCGCACGATCAGCCCGCTGCCCTTGCCGCCGGCAGCGCGCGCCAGGGCGTCGAGCGCGGCGTCGAGTTCGCCGAGACTGCCGAGGATGAATTCCACCCTGCGGTCGCGCCGGCTCGGCAGCGCATCGAGTATCTCGCTGTCGAACACGAAGGCGCAATGCACCCGATCGGCAAAACGCAGCGCATGGTGGAGCGCGGCGTGGTCGAAACTGCGCAGATCGCGGCGAAACCAGACGAGAGCGGAGACCATGCAATGAGTCGGAAACGGATCGATGCCGGGATTATCGCCGATCGGCGGTGGGGATCGACATCTGTCCGCGCGCGTTGCCGCCCCCAAGAGGCGAACGGAAGGGCGTAAAATGCTGCACATGGAAACGCCCACGGCCAACTTCACCCATCACTTCCTGATCGCCATGCCCAACATGGTCGATCCGCATTTCGCGCGCACGCTGACTTACATCGCCGAACACAACGAACAGGGCGCGCTCGGCATCATCGTCAACCGCCCGATCGACATGACGCTCGCGACGCTGTTCGAACGTGTCGAACTGCCCCTGGAAAACACCAGCTTCGCCGGCCAGCCCGTGTATTTCGGCGGGCCGGTGCAGACCGACCGTGGCTTCGTGCTCCACCGGCCGATGGCCGAATGGCACTCGACGCTCAAGGTCAATGACGAAGTCGGGCTTACCAGCAGCCGCGACATCCTGCAGGCGATCGGCAATACCGGCGAGCCGCACGACGTGATCATCACCCTTGGCTACGCCGGCTGGGCGGCCGGCCAGCTCGAGCAGGAACTCGTCGACAACACCTGGCTGACCGTCCAGGCCGACCTCGAGATCATCTTCGACCTGCCGCCCGAGGAGCGTCTGGTGGCCGCGATGCAGAAGCTGGGCGTCGATTTCGCCAATCTCAGCGAGGTTGCCGGGCATGCCTGACGCGGCACACGCCGCGCCGCCCTCCCTTCCGGCTCGTGGAACCCTGCTCGGCTTCGACTTCGGTCTCGCCCGCATCGGCGTGGCCACCGGAGAACTCGAGACCGGCCGGGCCAGCGCCCTCGTCACCGTGCACGAGGAATCGAACGACGCGCGTTTTGCCGCCATCGGCCGGCTGATCGGCGAATGGCGTCCGCTGGCACTGGTCGTCGGCGTACCCACCGATCTCGATGGCCACGAGCACGCGCTCACGACCCGCTGCCGCCGCTTCGCGAACCAGCTTCACGGCCGCTTCGACCTGCCCGTCTTTCCGATGGACGAGCGACTGAGTTCGGTGACGGCCGAAACCGAGCTTGCCGACGCCGGCCTCAAGGGCTGGCGCGAACGCAGGGCGGTGCTCGACGCCGCCGCCGCGCGCCTGATCCTGCAACACTTCCTGGACTCGGTCCAACATGCAAAGTCTTGATGCCGAAGCGCTCTGCCAGCAACTCGCCGAGCAGATCCGCCCCCATGTCACGCCCGACACCGCGCTGGTGGGCATTCGCACCGGCGGCCTGTGGCTGGCAGAGCGCCTGCACGCGCTGCTCGGCATCCGCCAGCCGCTGGGCGCGATAGACGTCTCCTTCTACCGCGACGACTATGGCGCCAAGGGCCTGCACGCCAGCCCGCAGCGCACCGAGATTCCGTTCAAGGTCGAAGGCGCGCCGATCCTCATCGTCGATGACGTGCTGTACACCGGCCGCACCACCCGCGCCGCGCTCAACGAGCTGTTCGACTTCGGTCGTCCGGCGTGCGTCGAGCTGGCGGTGCTGGTCGATCGCGGCGGGCGCGAACTGCCGGTCGCCGCGCGTTTCTGTGCCCACACCCTGTCCGAACCGCTGCCCGCGGAGCAGAACCTTCAGCTCGAGCGCGACGCCGACGGTCTGTTCACCCTGCGCCTGGCCAACGGAGGCTGACCGATGCGCGACATCCAGCTCGACGCCCAGGGCAGGCTGCAGCACCTGCTCACCCTCGAAGGACTCCCGCGCGAGATTCTCACCGCCATCCTCGACACCGCCGCGCCCTTCACCGAAGTGGCCGAGCGCGAGGTGAAGAAACTGCCGCTGCTGCGCGGCAAGAGCGTATTCAACCTGTTCTTCGAGAACTCCACCCGGACCCGCACCACCTTCGAGATCGCCGCCAAGCGCCTGTCGGCCGACGTGGTGAATCTCAACATCAACACCAGCTCGGCCGCCAAGGGCGAGAGCCTGCTCGACACCGTGGACAACCTGTGCGCGATGCAGGCCGACATGTTCGTCGTGCGCCACGCCGCCAGCGGCGCGCCGGTGCTGATCGCGCAACACCTGCGGGCCACCGGGCGCGACGACATCCATGTCGTCAATGCCGGT
>JBFGZP010000240.1:0-5442 GCA_041586695.1 Thauera sp. | reverse complement strand
GTGCCGTCGGTGCCGAACGTCCTCGCCAAGGTCGACAGCTACGAACACCTCCTCAAGCTCACGCAGGAGAACAAGCTGGGCAACGATCTGGTGATCCAGACCGCGTTCGGCGACTCCGGCCACACCACCTTCTTCATTTCCAACGAGGCGGAGTGGAAGAAGCACGCCGACGAGATCGTCAAGGACCCCGAAGTCAAGGTCATGAAGCGGATCAACTGTCGCGGCGGCACGCTGGAGGCCTGCGTGACCAAGTGCGGCACCGTGGTCGGTCCGCTGCTCACCGAGATCGTCGGCGCCAAGGAGCTCACCCCCTACAAGGGCGGCTGGTGCGGCAACGAGGTCTTCCCGGGGGCGTTCAGCGAGAAGGCTCGTATCACCGCCCGGGACTACGCCTACGCCTTTGGCAACCAGTTGCTCAAGGAAGGCTATCGCGGCTATTTCGACCTCGATTTCCTCGTCGACCAGGATAACGACGAGGTCTATCTGGGCGAGCTCAATCCGCGTGTCTGCGGCGCCAGCCCGATGACCAACCACGCCGCCTTCGCCTACGCCGATGCGCCGCTGTTCTTCTTCCACCTGCTCGAGTACAGCGGGGCGGATTTCGAGCTAGACGTTGCGGCGATGAACGAACGCTGGAAGAACCCGAAGTACATCGACAGCTGGAGCCAGCTGGTGATGAAGCACACCCAGGACAGCGTGGATATCGTCGACCAGGCGCCGGAATCCGGCATCTATCGCATGGACGACGCGGGCAACGTGAGCTACCAGCGCTTCGACTATCACCGCCTGGCGGTCGAGAGCGAGAACGAGGCCTTCTGGCTGCGCATCACCGGCCCCGGCGACTACCGCTACGAGGGGGCGGACCTGGGCATCCTTATCACGCGCGGGCGCTCCATGACCGACGACTTCAAGCTCAACAAGCGCGCCTCGGACTGGATTAGTGGCATCCAGGGCTTCTACAAGGGTCGCCCGCTGGGCTCCGTGCAGGAGCTCGCCGAGCCGGCGCCGTCGGCCGGGGCGTTCAAGATCCTGTAAGGGGAGCAGCGGCCGATGTCGCTCATCCAGGCCCAGTCGCTGCTTTTTCGCGCCGTCGAGGAAGCGCGGCCGGGTGTCGCGTGGCAGGACCTGTTCGGCAAGTTCTGGCCGTCGTATCGGCGCTGGTATCTGCAAAGCGGCGATGCGGCGCGCCCCTATTACCTTCCGTGTGTGCGGGCGCTGCGCACCCACATGCCCGAGCTGCTGCCGACCTACGAGACGCTGGTCGAACTGGCCGGCGGCGGCGACCTGGAGGCCCGCTTCCTGTCCCTATTCTGTCCGCCGCCCTACGTCTCGGCGTGCTCGCAGGCGGTGTGGCCGGGCGATCGGCCGCTCCTGGTGCGCAACTACGACTATCCGCCGCAGTTGTGCGAGGGTCTGATCCTCCATACGGGCTGGAGCGGGCGTCGGGTGATCGGCGTCAGCGACTGTCTGTGGGGCCTGCTCGACGGCATCAACGAGGACGGCCTCGCCGTGTCGCTGTCCTTCGGTGGCCGGCGCGACGTGGGAGAAGGCTTCGGCGTGCCGCTGCTGTTGCGCTATGTGCTCGAGACCTGCACCCGGACGGTCGAGGCCACCGCGGCGCTGGCGCGCATTCCGGTGCACATGAGCTACAACGTGACCGTGGTCGACCGCAGCGGCGAGTTCGCGACCGTGTTTCTCGCGCCTGGCAAGGCCGGCGATATCCGGCGCACGGCGGCGGCCACCAATCATCAGCACAAGATCGAGTGGCACCAGCACGCCAGCGCCACGGCCACGGTGGAACGCCATCGCCGCCTGCTGTTGATGCTGCAGGACGACGAATTCAGTGCGGACGCGCTGGTCGGCGCCTTCCTGCGGCCACCGATCTACTCGACCGCTTTCGCGCGCGGCTTCGGCACGCTCTATTCGGCGGCCTACTGGCCTGCCGAGGGCCGCGCCGACTATTTCTGGCCGGATGCCGCCTGGCCGCAATCGTTTGCACATTTCACGCCGGGCGAGCTGCTCATCTCGTTCGGCGATCCGCCGCCCCCGCACTGACAAAGCGGTCTCGGGGCGTCACTCCGGTAACCATTGCACGAAGCACAGAACTCGGCGAGGAGACAAGACCATGAAGGCAGCCAGCAAGGCCAAGAAATCCCTGGGGGAGTACTACAGCGCGCTTCAGTTGCGGACCGACCGCTGGACCGCTTTGAAGATCGCCTGCGGGCAACTCACCGAGGACCTGTCCGAACGCAAGCGCGGCGAGGCCGAACGCAAGGTGCGTGAGTTGATGGACGCACTGCGCCCGATCGAGGTCTACTGGGCATTCCCGGGCCACGACACCTTCGACCGCCTCGGCGAACTGATCACCGAGGGGCGCGTCGAGGCGCTTTCCAATACCGTGCGCAATATCTGCCGCGCGTTGCTGAGCAACAGCTACCGGCGCAATCCCCACCATCACGACATCGACGAGTTGGCCGAGGGAAGCCCGGACGACGAGTCGAACGAGCAGCGCGGCAAGGAACTGCCCTATTTCGAAGTCCTTTTTGTGGACAACCTGTCGCCGATGCAGGAAGCCAACCTGCGCCGAACGATGGCATCGATGCGCCGTCCGGAGGACCCCTTCCTCTACGAACCGGTCTTCGTTCCAAGCCTCACCGATGCGCTGATCGGCGTGATGTTCAACCACAACGTGCAGGTCGTGGTCGTGCGCAACGGCCTCAAGCTCGAATCCGAGCAGACACTCGACATTCTCCACCGCTACCGCTCGCGCCTCGAGGAGGACGCGCTCGAGGACGTCGAGCCGAAGGAGTACGGCCCCGAGCTGTGCCGCATGATCGCCAAGCTGCGCCCGGAACTCGACGTGTACCTGTTCACCGACCAGTCGGTCGAGGAGATCGCCGGCGCCGATCTCGGCAACTGCCGCCGCGTGTTCTACAACCAGGAAGACCACGTCGACCTGCATCTGAACATCCTGCGCGGCGTCTCCGACCGCTACGAGACCCCGTTCTTCGATGCCCTCAGGCGGTACGCGCGCAAGCCGACTGGCGTGTTCCACGCAATGCCGATCAGCCGCGGCAAGTCGATCACGCGCTCGCACTGGATCAAGGACATGGGCGACTTCTACGGCATGAACATCTTCCTCGCCGAGACCTCCGCCACCTCCGGCGGGCTGGACAGCCTGCTCGAGCCGATCGGCCCGATCAAGAAGGCGCAGGAATATGCGGCTCGCGCCTTCGGCTCGCAACTGACCTTTTTCTCGACCAACGGGACTTCGACCTGCAACAAGATCGTGGTGCAGGCCATCGTCCGCCCCGGCGACATCGTGCTGGTGGACCGCGACTGCCACAAGTCGCACCACTATGGGATGGTGCTGGCCGGCGCCCAGGTGGTCTATCTCGACAGCTATCCGCTCAACGAATATTCGATGTATGGCGCGGTGCCGCTCAGGGAAATCAAGCACCAGTTGCTGGAACTGAAGGCAGCCGGCAAGCTCGGCCGCGTGCGCATGCTGTTGCTGACCAACTGTACCTTCGACGGCATCGTCTACAACGTCGAGCGCGTCATGGAGGAGTGCCTCGCCATCAAGCCCGATCTCGTCTTTCTCTGGGACGAGGCCTGGTTCGCATTTGCCCGCTTCGGCCCGGCCTACCGCCGCCGCACCGGCATGCATTGTGCCGGCCTGCTTCGCGCGCGCTATCGCTCCGACGAATATCGCGCGGCCTATGCGAAGTACAAGGAGAAGATGGCGGACGCCGACGACGAAGCCCTGCTCAACACCCGCCTGATGCCCGACCCGGACAAGGTGCGGGTGCGCGTCTATGCCTGCCAGTCCACCCACAAGACGCTCACTGCGCTGCGCCAGGGCTCGATGATCCATGTGCACGACCAGGACTTCAAGGACGAGGTCGAGCAGGCCTTCCACGAGGCCTACATGACGCACACCTCGACCTCTCCCAACTACCAGATCATCGCCTCGCTCGACGTCGGGCGGCGCCAGGTCGAACTCGAGGGCTTCGAGTTCATCCAGCGCCAGGTCGAGCAGGCCATGTCGCTGCGCAAGGCGATCAACCACCACCCGCTGATCAGCAAGTATTTCCAGGTGCTGCGGGTGGCGGACATGATCCCGGCCGAGTATCGCAAGTCGGGCATCAAGAGCTACTGGGATCCGGAGCACGGCTGGAGCGACATCATGCAGGCGTGGAGCGAGGACGAGTTCGTCCTCGACGCCACACGGGTCACCCTGTCGGTGTCCGGATCGGGCTGGGACGGCGACACCTTCAAGAACGAAGTCCTGATGGACAAGCACGGCATCCAGATCAACAAGACCTCGCGCAACACCGTGCTGTTCATGACCAACATCGGCACCACGCGCTCGTCGATCGCCTACCTGATCGAGGTGCTGGTCAAGGTCGCCGCCGAACTGGACGAGCGCCTCGACGACGCCAGCGCAGTCGAGCGCAAGATCTTCGAGCGCAAGGTCAAGGCGCTGCGCGAGGACCTGCCGCCGCTACCCGACTTCAGCTGCTTCCACGACGCCTTCCGCATCAGCCACGGTGAAGGCACGCCCGAGGGCGACATCCGCTCGGCGTTCTTTCTTGCCTATGACGAGGGCAAGTGCGAATACCTGCCGATCGAGGGCAACTCGATCGAGAAGGAACTCGCCACCGGGCGCAAGCTGGTGTCCACCACCTTCGTCATCCCCTATCCGCCGGGTTTCCCTATCCTCGTGCCCGGGCAGGTAATCAGCCAGGAGATCATCACCTTCATGCGCGCGCTGGACGTGAAGGAGATCCACGGCTACCGGCCCGAACTGGGGCTGCGCATCTTCACCGAGGACGCGCTGGTGGCGCTGGAAGCCAAGCCGGTAATCCAGGCGCTGGAATGACACCGGCTCGGCACCGGACATCGGCGGCAAGAGCGTGGCGAACCCGGGGATTTCCCGCGCGTGTGCCATCTTCCGGTGCATGGCCTGCGCATCTTGTGCCGGTGCGGACAAGACGAAACCCACCGTCAATATCCGCCCGAACAGATTTCCCCGCTTCGAGAAGACTCCTGCTTCAGTCGCGCGGGTTGTTGGCGACCAGCAGCTTCGCATCCGCCTCGGCCACCCGCGATCCGTCCTGGTTGGTGCACACGCCGGCCAATGTCACCATGCCGCCGCCATGCTTCGGCTTGTCGTCCTTCGCGCTGACGGTCCATTCGATGGTGAGCGTGTCGCCCGCATGCACAGGGGCGAGGAAACGCGAGGTGTGTTCGACATAGGCGATCGCCGTGCCGTGGAAAAGCATGCCGAGCGCCGCGGCCATGAACGAAGTCGTGAGGTAGCCATGGGCGATGCGCCCGCCGAAGCGGCTGCCGCTGGCGACCTGCTGGTTTACGTGAAGTGGATTGAAGTCGCCGAAGAGCCCGGCGCCGAGGACCAGATGGGTCTCGGTGATCGTC
>JBFGZP010000239.1:0-5471 GCA_041586695.1 Thauera sp. | reverse complement strand
CCTCGACGGCGACCTGATCGCGGTGCACCGTGTGCCCGAAGCCCGCAACGGCCAGATCGTCGTCGCCCGGGTGGAGGACGAGGTCACCGTAAAGACGCTGCAGCGCAAGGGCCCGGTCGTCGAACTGCTGCCGGCCAACCCCGACTTCCAGCCCATCGTGGTCGACACCCGTCACGCGGCACTGGTCATCGAGGGCGTCATGGTCGGCCTCATCCGCAAGGATCACTGAAGCTCATCGTCCAGCCCCCTCCTGCCGTGCCCGCCTCCGACACCGGCGGCCGGGCCGGCTTCCGTTTCTCCCCACCACCGCCTGTTCGTGACCACTCATCATGGGAGCCGCCACCTCAAGCCTGCACAGCACTGACCGCGCGCTTGCCGGCCTGCCCCCCGGCCTGGTGTGGCAGGCGAGCCGGCTCGCACAGCAGCGGGGGCCGGTACTGGGCACCGGCTTTGCCGAGCTCGACGCCGAACTGCCTGGTGGCGGCTGGCCCACGGGTGCCCTCATCGAACTGCTTGCCGACCAGCCCGGCGTGGGCGAGCTCTCGCTGCTGCTGCCGCTGTTGCGCCGCACCCCGCAGGAACGCTGGATGGCCTGGATCGCACCGCCCTTCCTGCCCTATGCGCCCGCCCTGGCCGCGACAGGCGTCCCGCTCGGCCGCCTGCTGCTGATCGAACCGCAGCATCCCGACCAGATCCTGTGGGCGACACGCCAGGCAGTGAGCTCGGGCAGTTGTGCCGCGGTACTGGCATGGCCACGCCGCATCGATGCGGCCGCCTTGCGCCGCCTGCAACTGGCGGCCGAAGACAGCGCCACGCCCCTGTTCCTGTTCCGTCCGCGTGCGGCAGCCACGCAGGCCTCCCCTGCCGCCTTGCGCATCGCGCTGGCCGCAGAAGGCGACAGACTGAGGGTGGAGATTCTCAAACGTCGCGGCCCGCCTGCCGCCCTGCCATTGTGCTTGCCGGTTCGACCGTGGCAGCCGCAGGCGAGCGCCTCGGGAAGCGAAAGCCCTGCCGCGCCCGGATCGCGCGCCGGCCCGCCCGCGCTTGCCATCGTCGGCTGAAGCGCCATGCTGTGGCTCGCCCTGATCCTGCCGGAGTTGCCGCTACAGGTCTTCAGTCGCGCGGCGACCGTCGAGGACGCGCTCGCGATCACCGAAGCGCAGCCGCGCCCGCAGATCATCGCCGCAAACCCGCTCGCACTGGCGGCAGGCGTACGCCCCGGCCAGCGCGTCGCCTCCGCACGCGCGATCGCGCCCGGGCTGCGCCTGCAGGCACGTGTGCCGGCCCTCGAGGCCGAAGCCTTAGCTGAAATTGCAGCCTGGGCCGGCACCTACACCCCGCGGATCAGCCTGGCGCCACCCGACGCCGTCCTGCTCGAGATCAGTACCAGCCTGCGCCTGTTCGGCGGCGCCGGCGTCATCGAGGCAACCGTGCGCAGTGGGCTTGCCCGTCTCGGTTTCCAGGCCCTCACCGCCTTCGCCCCCACCCCACTTGCCGCGCGCTGGTTTGCCCGCAGTGCCACGCCACCCGGCCCCGCGGCCGCCTGGCTGGACAGGCTCGACACGCTGCCGCTGGCCGTGCTGGCCGATGGCACCGACGTCCGTGGCGACACCCTGGAGCTGCTCCACGGCATCGGCCTGGCCACGCTGGGCGAGGTGCGCCGCCTGCCCGCGGCCGGTCTTGCGCGTCGCCAGGCTCAGGCGGTGCTCGCGGCGAGCGCCCGCGCCCGCGGCGAGCACCCCGACCCCAAGGCATGGTTCGTGGCACCACCGCAGTTCGAACGCGAAATCACCCTGCCCGCCCCCACCAGCCATACCGAGCCCCTGCTGTTCGCCGCCCGTCGCCTGTTCGCCAGCCTCAGCGGCTGGCTGCAGGGGCAGCATGCCGCGGTGGATCGCTGCCGCCTGTCCCTGCTGCACGAGCACGCCTCCGACACCGTGCTCGAGATCGTCACCGGCCGCCCCAGCCGCGACGAAGCCCGTCTCGTCATGCTCGCGCGCGAACACCTGGCGGCGCTGAGCCTGCCGGCGGAAGTCGCAGGGCTGCGCCTGAGCGCAGACAATCCGGCCAGCCTCGCCCCCCGCCCGGACGACCTGTTCGGCGACCCGGCCCGCGCCGGTGAAAGCGCCATGCTGCTGCTCGACCGCCTGCGCGCCCGGCTCGGCAACGGCACGGTGCGCCAGTTCGAGCCGCACGCCGACCACCGCCCCGAATCAGCCTGGCACATGACCGGTGCCGAGGGCGCGCGCCGAGCACGCAGCGCCCCGGCAGACCGGGTGCAGGCGCACACGACCCGCCCCCTGTGGCTGCTGCGGGCGCCGCGTCGGCTGGACCCGCACGCCTTCAGCCTGCTGGGCGAGGCCGAACGTATCGAGAGCGGCTGGTGGGACGAGCGCGACATCCGCCGCGACTATTACCTCGCCCGCGGGCCCGACGATGCCTTGTGGTGGGTTTTCCGCGAACTCGACCCACCGGGACACTGGTATGTGCATGGCTACTTCGGTTGACGCCCGGGGTGGGGCTCACCCCTCGACCCGGCCACCTTCTCACCGCCCCCGGCCGCAGCACGCGCCTCGTAGTACACTCTGCCCCCGAATTCCCGCGTCCCGCCGCCCACCCCCGAATCCATGCCCGAGCCTGCCGTCCCCACCAGCCCCGCCCCCGCCGGCGACCTCGCCCGCTACCGCGCCACCCTGGCCCTGCTCGTCTTCCTCCTCGCCCTGCCGCTTTCCTGGTGGCTCTTTACCCGGCTGGAAGCGATCTGGGCCCACGTCCTGCCCCTGGAAGGCATCCCCTTCATGCTTGCCGCCACGCTGCTCGGTGCCGTGCTGGCGATCACCCCGCTCACGGCCGCGATTGCCTTCATCCTCTCGGTATGGTTCGGCGTCGAAAGCGTCTACCTGCCGCGGACGCGCGCGCCCTCGGCAATCGACCGCCTGATCGTCGCCGCCGGCCTGCTGGTCTGGTTCTCACCCACGCTCGCCGCCCTCGCCGCGGCCGCGCGCGCGCTCGCCGAGGGCCGCATCCATTTCGTGCGCCCGCCGCGAGACTACTTCCTCGCCACCGATCCGATCCCGTTCTGGCAGGGCATCGGCTTCTGGCTGATCATGGCGGCGCTGTTCGGCTTCCTGTCCTGGCGCTACTGGCGCGGCAAGCTCCTGCGATCGGCGCGCCCCGCGCGCGACTGAAATCCGCCTTGCCGGTCGGCACGACGCTTCGCTCAGCTGCCCAGCCAGGCCTTGCGCAGGCGGGCCGCTGCAGCGGTCGCGCCGCGGGCCGGGCCGAGGACTACCTTGTCGGCCGGCGCCTCGCCCAGGGTCACGCCGAAGCGCATCAACTCGTCGCGCCGGAAGGCATGGAGCTCGACTTCCTCACCGGCCCGGCGGCGTACGAGCGCGTCGTCGAGACTCTTGGCTCCCACCTTGAGGCCATCCATTGCGACGAGCACGTCCCCGGCCGACAAGCCGGCCGCCTGCGCCGGCCCACCCTCGTAGACGGTGGCGAGCTTCGCCTCGCCGTCGCCGGCGGCCAGCTTCACGCCGAGCGTCGGCGCCTTGCTGCTGGGCTCGGCGCGGTACTCAACGCCGCAAGACTTCAGCAGCCGCGCCAGCGGAAGGTCGTCGGTACCCTCCACCGCCTTGCGCAGCCAGCGCGCGAGTTTCGCGCCGAGCTTGTCGCCGCCCGCCTCGCGCACCGCCTCGAAAATCCCGTCTTCGGCCACACCCGTGCCGCCGAGCCCATGGCGCTGCCACAGCAGGCGCATGACGTCGTCGAGGCTGCACCTGCCCTCGCTGCCGGCACGCAGTTGCAGATCGAGCGCGAGCGCGATCAGCGCACCCTTGCCGTAGTAGCTGACGATGGCGTTCGGCGCATTTTCGTCCTGACGGTAATACTTGGTCCAGGCATCGAAGGACGACTCGGCTACGCTCTGCTTCAGGCGGCCGGCGCCACGCAGGACATTTGCAATCGTCTTGCCGAGCAGGGCCAGATAGTCCTCGGTCGAGATCACCCCGCTGCGCACCAGCGCGAGGTCGTCGTAATACGAGGTGAAGCCCTCGAACGCCCACAGCAAGCGGGTGTGATTCTCGACCGACAGGTCGTAGGGGGTGAACGCCGCCGGCTTGATGCGCTTCACGTTCCAGGTATGGAAGTACTCGTGGCTGCACAGCCCGAGGAATGACTTGTAGCCCTCGGGCACGCCTTCCATCCCCGGCCACGGCAGATCCTTGCGACTCGCGATCAGCGCCGTCGAGGCACGGTGCTCGAGGCCGCCGTAGCCGTCGCCGACGACGAAGGTCAGGAAGGCGTAGTAGCCCATTGGCGCCGGGGCCCCGAACAAGGCCTGCTGCCACTCGCACACGCGCTTGAGGTCCGCGACGAGCCGCGCGGCGTCGCAGTCGTGCCGGCCGGTCAGTGCGATGTCATGGGGAACGCCGCCCGCGTCGAAGCTCGCCATGGTGAAGCTGCCCATCTCGACCGGATGGTCGATGAGCTCATCGTAGTCCGCCGCGCGATAGCGGCCGAAGCCGTAAGGGCGCGCAGCGCCGAGTTCGCCCCTGGCACGTGGCAGCGCGGTAATCACCCTCCAGTCACGGCAGGCCGCGTGCTCGGGGCGCTCGATGTCGACCAGGCAGGGCTGGCCGGTCTGCCCCTCCACCGCCAGGAACACGCTGGTGCCGTTGAAGAAGCCATGCGTCGTGTCGAGGTGTGCCGCGCGCACCGACAGGTCCCAGGCATAGACCTGATAGCTCAGCGTCAGCGCGCTGCCGGCTGGCACCGGTTCGGCGCGCCAGCTGTGCTTGTCGAGCTTTTCCAGGCGGCAGGGTTCGCCGCCGGCCTCGGCGCGCAGGGTGACGATGTTGCGAGCGAAGTCGCGAATCATGTAGCTGCCCGGTATCCACGCCGGCAGGCGGAAAATCTGTCCCGCCGGGTCCGGCTCGGGCACCGTGCACCACACCTCGAACAAGTGGGCCCCGGGATCGAGCGGACGAATTCGGTATTCGATAGCGGACTGGGCAGCCGGCATCACTTTGCACTCCACGACACGGTAGGCACGACACTGCGGGACCGCGGCCCGATCCTCACCGACAGCGTCACGGAGAGCAAAGAGCCGGCACAAGGCCGGCTCGGGCGACTGCGGCATTCGCGGCATCGGGCGCGCCCCTTGGGGAGCGCGCCCGAGCACGAGGGCATGTTTACCATTCCGCAAGGCTGCCGTCGACAGGGCGCCACGCGGGTTTGCCCCGGAATCCGGTGAAATGCCGTCCAGGCGCGACGGCCACACGGTCTTCGCCGCTGCCGCCGAAGGGCCCCGATAGACCATGATCGGGGCCCAACTCCCTTGGCGCCCGGTGATGCCGGGGAAGACGATGGGAATGGCGATCGCCAGGATTTGCAGTGCCACCCATGAGGTTGAAAACGCCCACCAGTGCGGGCGTGCCGATGCCGATCCACATGATCATGCCGCAGGT
>JBFGZP010000238.1:0-5503 GCA_041586695.1 Thauera sp. | reverse complement strand
TTCGGTTCGAGGCGGCTGGCTTCCTTGAGTGCGGCCTCGGCCTCGTCGGTCTTGCCCTGCGCGAGCAGGATATCGGCCAGCACGCCATGCGCTTCGGCCAGGCTGGGGCTGCGCGCAATTGCAGCGCGGATCTCCGTTTCGGCACCCGGCGCGTCACCACCGAAGAGCTTCGCCCGCGCCAGGCCCATGCGGGCCAGGTCATCTTCCGCGCTCGCCGCGAGCGCGGCCTCGAAGCTGGTACGCGCCTTCGGCACCTCGGCCTTGCCCAGGTAGGCGTCGCCGACCGCAGCGAGCAGCGCTGCACTGGCCGACGCATCGTCGAGCTTGATGTCGACAAAGTCCTTCAGCACCTTGTCGAACTGGGCCGAACGCACCAGCGCCCGCGCGAGCAGGGGCACGACCTGATCGCGCGCGTAGCCGAGATCGAAGGCGCGCTGAAACTCTTTCACCGCACCCGGCACATCACCCTGCTCGAGGTTGATTTTTCCCAGCAGAAAGCGCGCTTCGGCGAAGTTGCCGTTTTCCTGCAGCGCGTTCTTGAGCTGGATGCTGGCAGCATTCAGATCGTTCTTGTCGAGGTAAGTCCTGGCCGAAGCCAGCATCTGTTCCGGCGTCTCGCCGCAGCCGACCAGCAGCGCGGCCGACAGCGCGGCAACGGCCATGCCGCGAGTTCGGTTCGACCACTTCGACGGGTTTCGGGGCTTGTGCAGACTACTCACGATGCATTCTCCTTCTTCAAGCCAAAACGATTGAGCAGGTCATAAAGCGAGGGCCTGCTGACGCCGAGGATCTCGGCAGCGCGGGCTACATTTCCATTCGTACGCGCCATCACCCGAAGCACGGCGAGGCGCTCGGCCTCCTCGCGCACCTGGCGCAGGTTCAGCCTGTCGACACTCTCCTCGCCCGCCTCGAGGCCCAGATCTTCGGCAGAAATGCGGTTGCCGTCGGCCATGACCACGGCACGCTTGATGCAGTTCTCCAGTTCGCGCACGTTTCCCGGCCAGCGGTGTGCCTCGATCGCGGAGATCGCGTCGTCGGCGAGCGCGAGTGAGCCACGCCCGTTTTCGCGCGCGAAGCGCTGCACGAAGGCGTGAGCAAGCAGCACGGCATCACCCTCGCGATCACGCAGCGGCGGGATGTCGACTTCGATCTCGGCGAGGCGGTAGTAGAGATCCTCGCGAAACTCGCCCGCCTTCATCTGCGCCTTCAGGTTGCGATGCGTCGCGCACACGATGCGGACATCGACCGGGATCTCTTCACGACCGCCGATGCGCTCGATGACGCGCTCCTGCAGAAAGCGCAGCAACTTGGCCTGCAAGGGCATCGGCAGGTCGCCGATCTCGTCGAGGAACAGGGTACCGCGATTGGCGGTTTCGATCTTGCCGGGCGTCTGCTTGACGGCGCCGGTGAATGCGCCCTTCTCGTAGCCGAACAACTCGCTCTCGAGCAGGGTGTCGGGGATCGCGGCACAGTTGATCGCGACGAAGCGCTCGCCCGCACGCGGCGACAGGGCGTGGACGCCGCGGGCGAGGATCTCCTTGCCGGTGCCGCTCTCGCCGAGAAGGGCGACCGTGACCGATGCCGCCGCGAGTTTCTCGATCGTGCGGCAGATCTTGAGCATGCCCGGGTCGCGTGTGATCAGACCCGACAGCGGACTGCCCGCGAGCGCGGAAAGGCGCTCGTTCTCGGCCTGCAGGTCGTGCATGCGGAAGGCGCGCTCGATCGTCAGCGCGAGCAACTCCGGCTCGAAGGGCTTGGCAAAGAAGTCGTAGGCGCCCATGCCCACCGCCTTGACCGCGTTCTCGCGGTCGTGCTGTCCGGTAAGGACGATCACCTTGGTGTCGGGTGCGAGGGCGAGCATCTCCTGCAGCAGCCTGAAGCCCTCGGTCACGTCGTCGGGCTCGGGCGGCAGCCCCAGGTCCATCGTGACCACCGCAGGCTCGTGTCGGCGCAGCTGCGTGATGGCACTGTCGAACGCATCCGCGACGACCGTCTCGAAGCCGTCGAATGCCCAGCGCATCTGTTTTTGCAGCGCAGGATCGTCCTCGACGATCAATAGCGTCCGCTGCTTGTCAGGCATTGATATGCTCCACTGGATCCTGTTGTGGCGACTGACCCCGCCGTGCGCGAGGCAACTCGATGGTGACGCGGGTTCCGCGCCCCGGTTCGCTGTCGAAATGCAGGCTGCCGCCGATCTCGTTCAGGTATTGCCGCGTCTCGAACACGCCGATGCCCATGCCGCTGGGCTTGGTGGTCTGGAAGGGGCGAGACAGGCGTTCGCGCAGGAACTCCGGGGCCATCCCGCAACCGCTATCCTCGACCACGACACGCAGCCGGCCGGCGTCGCCGTCCTGCATCATCACGGTCACCTTACCATCGTCCTCCGTGGCATCGAGTGCATTTTGCACGACATGACCAATGATTCTTTCGAGGCGCTCGCGGTGGGCCAGAACCTCGGCCCCCGAGCTCACCTCGTTGCATTGCTCCACCAAGGGGCGATGTGCCTTCCTGGCGGCGCAGACCCGTCCAATGACGTCGTGCAGATCCACCACCCGGGCAGGGTCGATGGAGCGCTTTTCCTGCAACTGCGTCATCAAACCACGCATGCGGGACTCGACATGCGCGACCGTTTCGAGCATGTCCTGCTGGAACTCGGGATTGTCCTTGTGACGCTCCGCATTCTTGAGCATGAGCGAGAGTTGCGCCACGAGGTTCTTGAGGTCGTGAACAACGAAGGCCGACATGCGGTTGAAGGCATCGAACTTGCGGGCCTCGAGCAGGGCCTCGGCCGCGGCCATGCGCTCAAGATAGCCCGCGGCCTGACGCTGCGCGGTCTTGAGCAGATCCAGCACTTCCCAGTCGATGTCGAAGGGCGCGCGTGGTGCGCTGAGCACAACGAAGCCGATCAAGGCATCGGCGCCCTTGAGCGGAATTACAAGCCAGGCGTCCGGCAGCGCCGAAAGCCAGTCGGGAAGGACGACACCTTCGTACTGGGCCGGCCGCGCCCGGAACTCCTCGAGGTTGACGATCCATTCGCGCTCGTCGAGGAAACGACAGAAATCCGAGTCGGCCGGCTCGGTCGCAGAGGAAGGCGGCCGGTTGAGCCTCGAGTGCATGACGTGCTTGCCATAGCCGTCTCGCAGCCAGAGTCCGCCGCCCGGGCTTTCGACCAGATCCGACAAGGCCTTGATCACCGACTGCCCGAGTTCGAGGCCCTTGTCTGCCGACGCCAGCGCCTGGGTGAAGCGCAACCATTCGTTGCGATAGTCGTAGCGATACGGAAACAGGTGCTTGCTGATGAACACCCGCAGGCGTGCCCGCTGCGAGCCGGAGAACACCAACGCGCCGAGCAAGAGCAGACCGGCGAAGAGCAGGGTCAGTTGCAGAGCCCGGCCCCAGTCGCCGCCGAAATAACGTACGTAGTACGCCGCCCCGGCGATGACAAGCAAATAGAGGCCGGACGCCGCCAGCGCGGTGGAATGGAACACCATTTCGCGCGACATCGACATCCGCAGGGTCCACGATGGACTCCTCGAGCCGGACAGGGCGATCATCGGGATCAGCAGGGCATGCGCGACGCCCCTGATCGCCCACACATCCTCGTCGATCCGGCCGAACAGCGACGCGTCGGCAAACAGGTAGAGCTCGAAGATGTAGCCCGCCGCCAATGCCAGGCACAACGGCTTGAGGCCCCATCGGGATTCGCGCGGCAGGGCACGGAAGAGCTGCTCGACCAGCATGAGGCCGAACACCGCGTGCCCCAGCCAGGCTGCCAGCACCGGGCGCATCGGCAGGGCTTCGCTGCCGAAAACACTTTCGGTGATGAGGGCGAGCACTTGCGCCACAATGATTGCGGCGGCCATTACGGTAGGCCATCGAACCCGGCCGGTCGAAAGCGGGCGCAGCAGCAGGATCAGAAACGCATACCACGCCCCGGAGCGCGCGATGTCGAACAGACCGGCGAGACCGATGAGCCAGGACTGCGCGGAGTGCGCATACAGCGAGGAACTCGTCGCCCACAGGCAGGACGCAACGATAGCTGCCAGAAGGGCAGCCCCGGCCGACACGCCGCGCCAGGCGAAGAAGGCATAGATACCGAAACCGAAGTACGCCAGGGCCGCGAGGCCGTAGCCCCAGAAAGCAACGTCAGACACGCTTCGCCCCCGGCGCCGGTGAATCGAAACGCCCGCAAGCCATTTGCCTCAGCGGGGCACTCCTGCCCGAGGCGTGGAGTCGCCTGCGTTCAGTGCGCGCCCTCCCCGGTAAGCACGACGCGAACGGTTTCGAACAGGATGAGGGTGTCGAGCACCAGGGAATGATTCTTGACGTAATACAGATCGTACTGGAGTTTTTCGATGGCATCGTCGACTGAAGATCCATACTGATATCTTACCTGCGCCCAGCCGGTCACGCCGGGCTTGACGCAGTGGCGCACAGCATAGAAGGAAATCTCGTTCGCGAGTTGGTCGACAAAGTAAGGACGCTCGGGTCGGGGCCCTACGAGACTCATGTCGCCCATCAGCACGTTGAACAATTGTGGCAGCTCGTCGATTCTGAGCTTGCGAATGATATTACCCACTCGGGTCGCTCGATCGTCGTTCGAAGTCGCCCAGCGCGGCTTGCCATCACTCTCCGCGTCCCGTCGCATGCTGCGGAACTTGGTCACCTTGAAAATGCGCCCGCCAAGCCCCACCCTTTCCTGGCGGTAGAGCACCGGCGCACCATCCTCTATGAGGATCAGTAGTCCCGTGAGCAACATCACCGGCATGGCAAGCACCAACAGCAACGCCGACACGACGACATCGAACACGCGCTTGACCAGGGTCCGGAAAATCCCCTGCCTGAAGCCATCGCCATAAATCAGCCAGCTTGCGCGCAGCGAGTCGAGCCGGACCTGCCCCTGAACGCGCTCGAAAAAGGACGACAGATCGAGCACACGGACGCCGATGAGCTTGCAGTCGAGCAACTCCCGCAGCGGCAGAACCCCGCCACGGCGATCCCTGACGGCCACGATGATCTCGTTGATCCGGTGTTCGCGGACGACGTCGAGCAACCTTCCCCGTCCAAGGACCTTCGCGGACTCCACTTCCATTACGTCGTCACCCGATCCGGTCGGCAGGAAACCGACCACTTCGACGCTGCGCTGCAGTGGTCGCGTCAGGTCACGATGCACGGCCAGCGCGTCGTGCCCCGTGCCCAGGATCAACACGCGGGGGACGAACATGCCCGACGCCTGTCGCTGATTGACCACCCCACGCATCAGGAGCATCAGACCGAGGAGCCCGACGATGCTCGGCTGGAGCGTACGGTCGGCGAGCGTAGCCCACGGCAGCAGACCGAAGATCGCATAGGCCACCGGAACGCTGACGACCAGGGCAAGAACCACCCGCGCAAAGGCCTGGCGGTTGGAGCGACGCAGCACCGGGCGATAGAGCCCCATCGCGGTATTCAGTGCGACCATTGCCAACGCGAACGCCAGCGCGGAAGGAACGATCAGCGCCCA
>JBFGZP010000237.1:0-5541 GCA_041586695.1 Thauera sp. | reverse complement strand
CGCCACCGCGGCGCGGATGGCGAGGATGCCCGAGTGCATGTAGGTGCCGTCGCCGAGGTTGGCGAACACGTGCTCGGTCTTGGTGAAGGGCGACTGGCCGACCCAGGGCACGCCCTCGCCGCCCATCTGGCAGAAGGTCTGCGTCGACTCGGGCGACAGCCAGGTCGCCATGTAGTGACAGCCGATGCCGGCGAGCACGCGCGAGCCCTGCGGCACCTTGGTCGAGCTGTTGTGCGGGCAGCCCGAACAGTAGTGCGGCACGCGCTGGATCGACAGGCGCGGCTTGGCCAGCGCCGCCTCCTTGGCCTCGAGGAAGGCGAGTCGCGCCTTGACGCGATCGGAGGTGTAGAAACGCGCGATGCGGGCGGCGATCGCACGCGCGATCATCGCCGGGGTCAGTTCGCCCGCCGCCGGCAGCAGCCAGTCGCTGTGCGGCAGGGCCCATTCGCCCTTCTCGTCGAACTTGCCGATGACGCGCGGACGGACGGTCTCGTTCCAGTTATAGAGCTCTTCCTTGAGCTGGTACTCGAGGAACTGGCGCTTCTCCTCGATCACCAGGATCTCCTCCAGGCCGTCGGCGAACTTGCGCACGCCCTCGGCCTCGAGCGGCCAGACCATGCCGACCTTGTACACGCGCAGGCCGATCTCGGCCGCCACCTTGTCGTCGATGCCGAGATCTTCCAGCGCCTGGCGCACGTCGAGATAGCTCTTGCCGCTGGTGATGATGCCAAGCTTGGCGTTGGGGCTGTCGATCACCGTCTTGTTGAGACCGTTGGCACGGCAGTAGGCGAGCGCGGCATACAGCTTGTGGTGCAGCAGGCGCTTTTCCTGCACCAGCGGGGGATCGGGCCAGCGCAGGTTGAGGCCGTCGGCGGGCAGCGGGAAGTCGGTCGGGATCACCGTCTGCACCTTGAACGGATCGATGTCGACCGAGGCCGAGGTCTCGACCGTGTCGGTAAGGGCCTTGAAGGCGACCCAGCAGCCGGAGTAACGCGACAGCGCGAAGCCGTGCAGGCCGTACTCGAGGTATTCCTGGATGCCGGCCGGGGCGAGCACCGGCATCATCAGCGCCTTGAACACGTGCTCGGTCTGGTGCGGCAGCGTGGACGACTTGGCAGCGTGGTCGTCGCCGGCGATCACCAGCACGCCGCCATGCTTGGAGGTGCCGGCGGCGTTGGCGTGGCGGAAGACGTCGCCGGTGCGATCGACGCCGGGGCCCTTGCCGTACCAGATCGAGAACACGCCGTCGTACATCGCGTTCGGGTCGAGCTGGACCTGCTGCGTCCCCCACACCGCGGTTGCCGCCAGGTCTTCGTTGAGACCGGCCTGGAAGCGGATGTGCTTGGGCTCGAGGTACTTCTTCGCCTTCCAGAACTCCTGGTCGACATTGCCGAGCGGCGAGCCGCGGTAACCGGTGACGTAGCCGGCGGTGTTGAGGCCGGCGGCCTCGTCGCGGGCGCGCTGCATCATCGGCAGGCGCACCAGGGCCTGGATGCCGGTCATCCAGGCGCGGCCGGTTTCGAGGGTGTACTTGTCGTCGAGCGAAACTTGCGGAAGGGTATTCGGCATGGTGGCGATTGGTCTCGGCTTGGGGCGAGACGACGCTTGTGGCGTCGCGGCCTGGCTTCCGACCTTGTCTCCTTGTTGGTTGTCGATGAGCACGGTCGCCGCATCGAACGGCGACTGCAATCCTAACTGCCAGTCACGGGCAAGATTTTTCTCTATCGACCGGAATCATGGCGATATAAGAAAAATTATTTCCCGCATCACTGCTTATGATCCACGCTCCCCGTCACCGGACCACGACCGGCGGCGAAAAAAACCGGGGTGGAGGCAAGCATTCGTGGAGTCGCGACTGCAAAGGGCAAAACATACCCCCGCGGAGCGCATCCGTCTTCCCCCCGGCCATCGCGCCACGAGCGCCGACAAACAAGAGGAGACTTTCGATGACACTTTACGCCTTCAGCGCCGGCCATGCGCCGGCCCTGCCGCTGTCGAAGCACAGCTTCAAGCCGAACGAGGTGCGCTGACATGGTAAAGACACACTCGCACTGGTCCTCGCAGATGGGCTTCATGCTCGCGGCCACCGGCTCGGCCGTCGGCCTCGGCAACATCTGGAAGTTTCCCTACATGGTCGGCCAGAGCGGCGGCGCCGCCTTCGTGCTGGTCTATCTCGCCTGCATCGCGATGATCGGCCTGCCGATCCTGGTCTCGGAGTGGCTGATCGGCCGTCGCGGGCAGAAGAACCCGATCAGCGCCATGGCCGAGGTCGCGGCGAAGAACGGGCGCAGCCGCGGCTGGGCCGTGGTCGGCGCCACCGGCGTGCTCGGCGCCTTCCTCATCCTGTCCTTCTACAGCGTGATCGGTGGCTGGGCGGTGTCCTACATGGTCGACATCGCCAGTGGCGCGTTCACCGGCATGGACAAGGACGCCGTCGGCAACGCCTTCACCGGATTCCTCGGCAACGCGGGCAGCCTGCTCACCTGGCACACCATCTTCATGGCGCTGACCGTCGGCGTCGTCGCGATGGGCGTCTCGGGCGGCCTGGAACGCGCCTCCAAGCTGCTGATGCCGGCGCTCGGCGTGCTGCTGCTAGTGCTGGTCGGCTACGGCGCCACCACCGACGGCTTCGGCGCGGCGGCGCAATACCTGTTCAACCCCGACTGGAGCAAGCTCGACGGCAAGGTCTTGCTGGCCGCGCTCGGCCACGCATTCTTCACCCTTTCGCTCGGCATGGGCATCATGCTGGCCTACGGCTCCTACCTCGGCCAGGAAGTTAACCTGCTGCGCACGGCACGCACCGTGGTGCTGATGGACACCGTGATCGCACTCGGCGCCGGCATGGCGATCTTCCCGATCGTGTTCGCCAACGGGCTGGACCCGGCCGCCGGTCCGGGCCTGATCTTCGTCACCCTGCCACTGGCCTTCGGCAACATCGCCGGCGGCACCTTGCTCGGCACGATGTTCTTCCTGTTACTGACCTTCGCCGCGCTGACGTCGTCGATCTCGCTGCTCGAGCCGGTGGTGGAACTGGTGGAGGAGCGCACGCCACTGGGCCGGATCGGCGCCACCGTGATCGCCGGCATCGCCACCTGGGCGCTCGGCATCGCCGCGCTGCTGTCCTTCAACCTGTGGAGCGATGTGCTGATCTTCGGCCTGAACGTGTTCGATCTGCTCGACCAGCTCACGAGCAAGTTCCTGCTGCCGCTCACCGGCCTGGGCGCGATCGTGTTCACCGCCTGGTTCCTCGACCGCGAAAGCGTGCGCAAGGAACTCGGTCTCGGCAGCGGCGCCCACGCCCTGTGGAACCTGGTGGCGCGCTATGTGGCGCCGATCGGCGTGCTGGTGGTGTTCGTCAGCAATCTCTGAGCGCCAATTCGAGGGCTTCGCTGCACCGGACGCGTTCCGGCGCTGCGAAGCCGGCCCGACGGCCCTGCCGCTTCACAGCGGCAGGGCCGTTTCGTTCTTGATCTCGCGCAGTGCGACGCTGGAGTGGGTGATGTCGATCTCGGGTATCTTCAGCAGAAAATTGTGCATGAAGGCCGAGAAGGCCTCCAGGCTGGGCAGATAGAGCTTGAGCAGGCAGTCGGTTTCGCCCAGCAGCTCGTAGCACTCCACGACCTCCTCGCAGGCCTTCACCACCTGCTCGAAGCGGTCGAGGACCTCGGCGCTGTGCTGCTTGAGCTTGACCCGTACCCACACGCAGGTGCCCAGGCCCAGTTTCTGCCGATCGACCAGCGCGACGTAGCCGCGGATCAGGCCCGCCTCCTCCATCTCGCGCACGCGCCGCCAGCATGGCGAGGGCGACATGCCCATCTTGTCGGCAAGCACCTGCGTGCTCAGCGTGGAGTCCTTCTGCAACAGCGCGAGGATGCGCCGCTGGGTCTGATCGAGTTTCATCGCTCCCTACCCCGTCGTCGGCTGCTTCGTCGCCGAGCGCACCGCTCACCGCCCGGCGCGCCGTGCGATCACGAAACCTTGAGCAGCTCCACTTCGAACACCAGGGTGGCATTCGGCGGAATCACACCACCTGCACCGCGGGCGCCGTAACCGAGTGCGGGCGGAATCGTGAGCTTGCGCTTGCCGCCGACCTGCATGCCCTGGACGCCCTCGTCCCAGCCACGGATCACATGGCCGGCGCCGAGGGGGAAGTCGAACGGGTCGTTGCGGTCCTTGCTGGAATCGAACTTGCGCCCATCGGTCAGCCAGCCGGTGTAATGCACCGACACCATCTTGCCCTTCTCGGCGGTGTCGCCGCTGCCGGCTTCCAGTTCCTCGATGACGAGGCCGCTGTCGGTGGTGGTCTGGGTCATGCGTCTCTCCTGCGGTTGAATGAACCCGGATTCTACCTGCGGCCGGATTCGCCCGCCCAACAGTGGAACAGCCCGCGGCGGGGCTGTTTCCTGGCGGCCGACCGGCGACGGGTCGTTCAGGAGTCGGAGCGCCGCCTGCGCGCGGCGAACTTGTCGCGGAACTTCGCCACCTTGGGCGCCACCACGTACTGGCAATAGGGCTGGTCGCTGTTGTTGGCGTAGTAGTCGTGATGCTCGGGCTCGGCCGGCCAGAAGCTGGCCTGGCGCTCGACCTTGGTCACGATCGCGCGCGGGAACACCCGCATCTCGCCGAGTTCCTCGATCAGCGTCAGCGCCACGTGCAACTGGGTCTCGCTGGTGACGAAGATCACCGAGCGGTACTGCGGGCCGATGTCGTTGCCCTGGCGATCGACCGAGGTCGGGTCATGGATGGTGAAGAAGATCTCGAGCAGATCGCGATAGCTGACCCGGCTCGGATCGAACTCGATCTTCACGACCTCGACGTGCCCCGTGCCGCCCGCACAGACCTGCCGGTAGGTGGGCGATTCGACATGACCGCCACAATAGCCGGACATCACCGACTCGACGCCCTCGACCTCGCGGAAGACGGCCTCCAGGCACCAGAAGCAGCCGCCGCCGAGAATGGCGGTTTCGAGTGCGGGGGTGAAGATCGTTTCGGTCATGGTTCATCGACTCCTGTTCGGTCCTTGCAGTTCAGACCCCGCAAAGCCGTCTTCATTCCACCTGGTTTTGTGTCAAATGGCTTCGGCATCGCCGCCGGGCACAAGCAGCCGGTCGCCGATGCGCCCCCCGCGCCGCCTTTGAAGCCACCATAACCCCGCGCGCGGCTCGCGTATGCGAAGCGCTGCACACCTGCTCAGCGGAAGGAAATACTGTAATTGAGGTCGAGTGCGTTGTCGGTGCCGCCGCGTGCGATCAGCGACACCCGCCGCGACAGCTGGTAGGTGAGCTTCACCAGAGTCTCGGCCCCACCCAGGCTCTGCTCGAAGGACAGGAACAGATCGGTGCCGAGGCGCTTGCCCACGCTGAGAACCTGGCCGCTTACGGAAGGGCCGCTGGCGATCGTCGAGCCGCCACCGACGACCCGGCTGCTGGCCGCGCGCGAGGTGCTGTTGAGCTCGCCCTGACCGATCGAGAAGGTGTCGAAGCCGATGCTGCGCGACAACTCCTCGGTCATGCCGCCACCGGGGCCGCCCAGCAACGCCTG
>JBFGZP010000236.1:0-5563 GCA_041586695.1 Thauera sp. | reverse complement strand
CGGGCTGGAGGACGGCTTCTTCGACCACGTCATCATGAGCCTGTCGCTGCAGGCGATGCACAACACCCAGGGCATTCTCGCCGAGATGCTGCGCGTCGGCCGCGAGGCGGTGGTGAGCTTCCCGAACTTCGCCTACTGGCGCCATCGCCAGAGCATCCTCAACGGCCACATGCCGGTGTCGGAGGACCTTCCGCACCAGTGGTACAACACCCCCAACGTGCGCTTCTTCACCATCGCCGACTTCGACTCGCTGTGCGAGATGAACGGCATCGCGGTGCACGAGCGCCTGGCCTTCGACAACGGCAAGCTGGTGCTCGAGGAGCCCAATTTCCTCGCCAGCGTCGCGGTCTACCGGCTCGGCCGCGCCTGAGCGCGCTGCCGCCGGCGCGGCGGCAGACGGCCGGCCCATCTATACTGCATCTGACGCGGTCCATCTCCAGACGGACCGGCAAATACATTCCGCACGGATACGGTGCGCGGCGCCGGGGAGTCGGTCGTGAGCGAGACCTCGCAAGCCACCCTGATCACCACCGGCATGCTGCCCTTTCTGCTGCTGGTGAGCGCGGCCCTGACCGCCCCGGTATCGCTCGCGCTGCTGGCGCTCTACCGCCGGGCGGTGGTCCGTGCCATGGCGGCAAGCGGTGGCGGTGCCGCCGCAACCCCGCCGGCCGGCGATGTCCGCACCGCCGCGCCGCGCGAGCGCCTGAAACTCGAAGAGGTCGCAGCGGACGGTGTGCCGGCGGCTGCCGCACGCGCCGCGATCCGGCGCTCCCTGCTTACCGCCACCGCCATCTACGTGCTCGCAGGGTTCGCCTACGCGCTTGTGCTGGGGGCAGCGTGGATGATCTTCACCCTTGCCGACGGCGGCTTCGTGCTGCCGCGCTTCCTGTGGCTGCTGTCGTGCTACGCCTGGCCGACGGCGCTCGCGGTGGGCCTGCTCGTGGCGGTCAACCGCGCCCAGCGCCTCGCCGTCGCGGCAGCCTATTTCGCCATGTTGCTGGCGGTGGTGAGCTACGGGCTGGCGCGCAACGCGGAGTTGACCGTCGGCCAGCTCGCAACCTTCTGGCTGATCACCAATGCACCGGCCACGGTGCTGCTGCTTGCCTACCTGCACCGGCGCGTACGTGCGGTCGGCCCGCTGGTGCTCGCCTTCATGGTCGTGGCAGTCACCGGCTCGCAGGTGGCGCTGTCACTGGTCGGCAGCAGCGATGAATGGATGCGGGGCGTCGTGGCGCTGGGGCTGCAGATCGGTGTCGGCGGCACCGGCATGTTCTACCTCACCATGCTCGCCGGCCTGGTGCCGGCCGCCGTGCTCGGCTGGCTGTGGCTCGGATGGCTGGGGCGGCGGCATCTCGCGCGGCGCACCAGCGACCAGGCCTTGACCCTCGATGCCATGTGGCTGATGTTCGGCGTGGTGCAGTCGGTGACGCTCGCCTTCGAAGGCTGGGCCTGGGTATTCACCGGCGTGGTCGCCTTTGCCGCCTACAAGGTGGTCACCCGGCTCGGCTTCGCCCTCGCCGGGCTCGGCAGACCGCGGCGCGGTACGCCATCGCTGCTGCTGTTGCGTGTCTTCGCGCTCGGCGCACGCAGCGAGCGGCTGTTCGATGCCCTGGCCAAGCGCTGGCTGCGCGCCGGCGACATCAGCCTGATCGCCGGACCGGACCTGGTGACGACGACGGTCGAGCCGCACGAGTTTCTCGACTTCGTCGGCGGCCGCCTGTCGCGCCAGTTCGTGCGCGACGAAGCGGACCTCGAGCGCCGCTTCGCCGCCCGTGCGCTCGGCCCCGATCCGGACGGACGCTACCGGGTGAACGAGTTCTTCTGCCACGCCGACACCTGGCAGGCGGCGATGCGCCGGCTGGCCGCGAGCGCCGACGCCGTGCTGATGGATCTGCGCAGCTTCTCGGCGACGAATCAGGGCTGCCAGTACGAACTGCAGCAACTGCTCGACATCGTGGCGCTCGAGCGCGTGGTCTTCCTCATCGACGAGAGCACCGATCGGGGTTTTCTGGAACACACGCTGGGTCTGCTGTGGCGCTCGGTCAGCGAGGACTCGCCCAACCGCAGCGCCACCGCGCCGCGCGTGCGGGTGATGGCGACCTCTGGCAGCGGCCTCGCTGCCCTGCCTGCCCTGCTGGATCTGCTCGGTCGCGCAGCGGCAGAAGCTTCGGGCAACGCCAACGAGGCAATGCAGGGGCTCGCCTGAGCGAGACCCGACGCGGATCAGCCGACGAGAAAGGCGGAAACGTCGACGCGTACGGCCGGGCGGTCGAGCGCGGCGGCGGTCACCACGGCGAATTTTTTCGCCCAGTCGTTGGCCTGCTCGAATCGGTTCTCCCCACCGTACTTGGCGACGTTGAGGATCATGTCGAGCAGCAGCACCTTGCCCATCGGATTCGAGGGCGTGCATTCCAGCACCTCGAACTCTTTCGACAGCCAGGCGCGCGCCTGGTCCCTGGTCATGGCCGCCACCTCGTCGTCGTGGGGCGAGAATTCATATTCGCGATTGCCACCGAAGGCCACGGTCACTTTGTACGACATTGAGAACTCCTGCTCTGATCGAGGTTTCATGTTTTGCGCGCATTGTTGGCGCAGACGGCTGCGGACGCAAGCAACGTATCGAATTGTATGCCGGAGGCCGACGACCGGCGCCAATTCGGTTCAAGCCGCAATCGTGCGCTGCGGCGCATGATTGTGGGATCGGGCCGCGACTGCCAGAATCGGCAGCTTATCCGCGTCCATTCGATACCACTGTGCCGATGCCCGACCAGGCCCGATCCGATCTCCTAGCCCGCCAGGCGGCCTACCTCGAAGCCATCGTCAATCACCTGCCGCACGGCATCAGTGTGTTCGACGAGCACCTGCGCCTGCAGTACTGGAACACGCAGTTCATCGAGGTGCTCGAACTGCCGCCCGAAGCCGTCACACGCGGGGTGAGCTTCGACACCCTGCTGATGTATCCGGCGCAACGGGGCGAGTACGGCCCTGGGGATCCGGTCGAGCAGGTCGCGGCGCGTCGCCGCCTCGCCGAGCAGTTTGCGCCCCACCGCATCGAGCGCACGCGCCCAAACGGCCGCACCCACCTCGTCGCCGGCGAGCCCCTGCTCGTCGATGGCCAGATCGCAGGCTTCATCACGACCTATATCGACATCACCGAACGCAAGCACATCGAGGAGGAGCTCGCTCGCAAGAACGAATTGTTGCAGAGCATCATGGACAACATCCCGAGCGGCGTGTCGCTCATCAGCCGCGACCTGCAACTGCTGGCCTGCAACGAGGAGCTGAGACGACTGCTCGAGTTCCCGCCGGAGCTGTTCGCCGAAGGCCTTCCCACACTGGAAACGCTGTTTCGCTTCAACGTCGCGCGCGGTGAATACGGGCCGGGCGATCCCGAGCAAATCGTCGCCGACCGCCTCCAGCGTGCCCGCAGCACGACCCCGCATTGCTTCGAGCGCATCCGGCCCAACGGCACCGCCCTGCTCGTCAAGGGCCAGCCGCTGCCGGACGGCAGTTTCGTCACCACCTATACCGACATCACCGCGCGCAAGCGCGCCGAGGAGCGCATCGAACGCCTCGCCAATCACGACCCGCTCACCGGCCTCGCCAACCGCCTGTCGCTCGACGAATACCTGCGCCGGGTCCTGGCCGAGCGCAGACGCGACCGCGTCAGGCTCGCGGTGCTGTTCCTCGACCTCGATCATTTCAAGACCATCAACGACTCGCTCGGCCATCACATCGGCGACGAACTGCTCATCGAGGTCGGCCGTCGCCTGCAGGCCAATGTGCGCGAATCCGACATGGTGGCGAGGCTCGGCGGCGACGAATTCGTCGTCGTGCTCGGCAGCGTCGCCAGCGACGGCGGTGCCGCCCAGGCGGCCGACAAGATCCTGGCCTGCCTGTCCGAGCCCTGCGCCATCGGCGAACACCTGCTCCACACCACGCCGTCGATCGGGATCAGCCTGTTTCCCGACGACGGCGGCGATGCGGCCATTCTGTTGCGCAACGCCGACACCGCCATGTATCACGCCAAGGCCCAGGGCCGGGCGAATTTCCAGTTCCATTCGGAGGAACTCAATCACAATGCGGTGCAACGCCTCGAGCTCGAGCGCAAGCTGCGCCGGGCGGTAAAGGAGGGCGAGTTCGAGCTGTGGTTCCAGCCGATTTTCGCCGCCGCCGACCTGCACCTGACCTCGATGGAGGCGCTGGTGCGCTGGCGACATCCGCAGGACGGCCTCATCCCGCCGGCGCGCTTCATCGCGGTGGCGGAGGAGACCGGCCTCATCGTGCCGCTCGGTCAATGGGTGCTGGAGGCCGCGTGCATGCAGGCCAGGCGCTGGCTCGATGCCGGCCTGCCGGCGCTGCGGATCGCGGTGAACCTGTCTGCGCGCCAGTTGCGCAGCATCGACATCGTCGACTCGGTGGCCGCCGCGCTCGAGACCAATGCGCTGCCCCGGGGCACGCTGGAGCTCGAATTGACCGAGAGCTCGGTGATGGAGCGGCCGGAAGAGGCTGCTGCACTGCTGACCCGGCTCAAGGAGCTGGGCGTGGCCGTGTCGATCGACGATTTCGGCACCGGCCACTCCTCGCTCGCTTACCTGAAGCGCTTTCCGCTCGACCACCTGAAGATCGACCGCTCCTTCGTGTCCGAGATCGAGCGCGACGCCAGCGACGCGGCCATCGTCGCTGCCGCCGTGTCGCTCGCCCACAACCTCGGCCTGTCGGTCATCGCCGAAGGCGTGGAGACCGCGGTGCAGGTCGAGCGCCTGCGCGCGCTCGGTTGCGACGAGCTGCAGGGCTACCACTTCAGCACGCCGCTGCCGGCCGACGAGGTCGAGGCGCTGATGCGCGCCGCGATGGCGGGCGAGGTGCCGATCGGCGCCCGACCCGGGAGCAATCTGGGATAATCGCGGCTTCGTTTCCGCCGAGGCGCTCCGTGCCCGTTTCCTGCCCCGCCTGGGTCACCGCCCTGCTCAATCGCCGGATGCTGGTCTGCATCTTCACTGGATTCGCGTCCGGCCTGCCGCTCTACCTGCTGCTGAACCTGGTCCCTGCCTGGCTCAAGACCGAAGGCCTGTCGCTGAAGACGATCGGCGCCTTCGCACTGATCCAGTTCCCCTACACCTGGAAGTTCCTGTGGGCGCCGCTGCTCGACCGCTACGGCATCCTGCCCTGGCTGGGGCGGCGACGCAGCTGGATGTTCGTCTCTCAGGTCGGCCTGATCGCGGCCATCGCCTGGCTCGGCCAGCTGTCGCCGGTCGATCACCTCGCCCTGGTGGTCGGGCTCACCGCCACGCTCGCCTTCCTGTCGGCCACGCAGGACATCGCGCTCGACGCCTTCCGGCGCGAGATCCTGCCCGACGAGGAGCTCGGCCTCGGCAACGCGATCCATGTGAACGCCTACCGCATCGCCGGCCTGGTGCCGGGCTCGATCTCGCTCATCCTCGCCGACCACCTGCCGTGGAGCCAGGTGTTCGTGATCACCGCCGCCTTCATGATTCCCGGCCTGGCGATGACGCTGCTGGTGAAGGAGCCGCTGGCCGCCGCGGGCAGCCCGCGCACGCTG
>JBFGZP010000235.1:0-5572 GCA_041586695.1 Thauera sp. | reverse complement strand
TGGTGCGCGCCCGGCCACTCGACGACCGGGCAGTGCTCAGCGCGCGCCGGCCTGCTCGAGGATCCGAACCATCTCCGCATAGCCGCGCTGGCGCGCCAGGGCGAGCGGCGTCGAACCGCTGCGGTCGCCGATATTCACGTCGGCGCCGGCCTCCACCAGGGCCTTGAGCGTGGCAATGTGGCGCGGGCCGCCGTCACCGAGAACGATCGATTCGATCAGCGCCGTCCAGTGCAGGTTGTTGATGTGATCGAGCGGCGCGCCGGCGGCGATCAACTGGCGCACGACGCCGTCGTGGCCGAGGTGGGCAGCGGCGATCAGGGCGGTGCCGTCGTAGCGGCTCGTGACCTGTCCGGGTTTCGCTCCGAGCTCTAGCAGCAGCGCCAGCGTGTCCTCGTCGTCGGCCACCGCGGCGATGGTGACGGCGTCGTAGCGGTCGTTCTCCAGCGCGTCGAGGTCGGCACCGGCCCTCGCCAGCGCGCGGATCGCTTCTCGCCGGCGGGCGTGGGTCGCCACGTGCAGCGGCGTGCGACCGCGCCCATCGCGCGCCTCGAGCGCCGCGCCGCGGGCGATGGTGGCGAGCTCGCCCGACCACGCCGCGGCGTGCAGGCCGGTATAGGCCGCGGCCTCGGCGGCGCCCGGCGCCACCTGTGCCGCCGCAGGCTGTGCCAGCACGCCGGCCAGCCCCAGGCCCAGCAGCAATGCACGTGTCTTCATGTCTAGCCTCCTTGTCGCGCGGAATCGTCGCGCGGGACAGTCGCGGCGATGCCGGTCCGCCGCGCAGGCGCCGGCGCCGTCCGTCGCGCTTACTTCAGCAGATCGGCCACGCCTTCGAGCGCCGACATCGCGCATTGCTCGTCGAGGTGGCCGCCGGGCGCGCCGCCGACGCCGACCGCGCCGATGACCTCGTCACCCGCCTTGACCGGCACGCCCCCGCCGAGCAGCAGGAAGCCGGGGATGTCGGTCAGGTTGGCCGCGCCGGGATTCTTCTGTGCGGTCTCCATCATCGCGGTCGTGGTGTTGCGCGCCGAGGCCGCGGTGTAGGCCTTCTGCTGGCTCGCGCCCAGAGTGTGCGGGCCGGCATTGTCGGCGCGCTGCACCGCGCGCACCAGGCCGCCGCGATCGACCACCGTGGCGCTGACCGAAAAGCCCTTGTCGGCGCAGGCCTGGACGGCGCCGGCGGCGATGCGGTTGGCCAGTTCGAGGCCGATGCTGCGCTGGGAGACGACCTGGGCCTGCGCGGCGGTGGTGGCGACGGTAAGGGCCAGGGTGGCGGCGAGTGCGGAAAGCTTGTTCATCGTGTTCTCCAGTGAGGGATCGGATTGTCCGATCGGTGAGAACAGTCTATGCAGCCGGCCCGGCCGCACCCATCCGTGCGATTGCCCCGCGGGCTGCGTAGAACTACGGAGCGTCGCCGTCCTCGACCAATTCCGCAAATTGGCGGATCAGCTGTGCAAGCGAACCCGCCTCGAGCTTGGCGAAGAGGTTTGCCCGGTGCGTCTCGACCGTGCGAGGCGACAGCCCCAGTGCGCGCGCCACCTCCTTGTTCGTCAGCCCCTCGACGATGAGGCCGAGCACCTCGCGCTCGCGCTCGGAGAGCTGGGCGAAGCGTTCGCGTGCGAGACGGTCGGCGCGGTTGCGCTCGCGAGAACGCACATGCTGGCGCACCGCCTTCTGCAGGGTGTCGAGCAGCAGATCGTCGTCGACCGGTTTCTCGAGGAATTCGGCGGCCCCGGCCTTGAACGCGCGCCGGCAAAGCTCGACCGTGCCGTGGCCGGTGAGCATGATCACCGGCTGGTCGACGCCGCGCGCCTTCAGCGCGTCGAGCACGGCGAGGCCGCTGGTACCGGGCATGCGCACATCGAGCACCAAGGCGCCGACGCCGTCGGGGTCGAAACCGGTGAGGAAGTCCTCCGGCCGCGCCCAGGTCTGCACGCGCAGGCCGACGGTGCCGATCAGCATGGCGAGGCCGCCGCGCACCGCCTCGTCGTCGTCGACGAGGTGGATTACCGGGGACAGGCGGCAGTCTTCGTTCATGGTGGGGGGGCAAGTGGCAGGCTGAGGGAGAATGCTGCACCGCGCCCGCCGTTCGGGGCAAGCTCGAGTGCGCCGTCCATGGCGGTGGCGAGCGTCTCGCACAGGCTCAGGCCGAGTCCGAGCCCGCCTTCGCGGGTGGTGAAGAAGGGCTCGAAGATGCGTCCGCGCGCGGCGGCTGGAATGCCCGGGCCGCTGTCGGCGACGGTCAGCCGGCCGTGGTCCCCATCGGCCACAAGCCCCAGGCTCAGGCGGCGCTCGGCCTCGGGCACCCGGCCGAGCGCGTGCAGGGCGTTGAGCAGCAGATTGTGCACGATCTGCTCGAGCGCCACCGGCTCGGCCATGACCGCAACCGCGGTCTGGCCCTCGATGCGCGGGCTCACCCTCAGGCGCCTGAGTTCCGGTTCGACCAGATGCAGCACCGCGCCGACGGCGGCGCGCAGGTCCACTGCCCGGGTGGCAGCGCCCGCATCCGGGCGCTCCACCGCGCGACGCATGCGCGCGAGCACGTCGGCCGCGCGACGCGCCTGCTCGCTCGCGGCCTTCATCGCCAGGCGGGCGTCGTCGAGTTCGGGCGGCTCGTCCCTCAGCATGCGGTCGGCGGCTCGGGCGTTGGCGAGGATGGCGGTGAGCGGCTGATTCAGTTCGTGCGCCATGCCGGCAGCGAGTTCGCCGAGGGCGTTGAGTCGGCCGACCTGCCCCAGGCGCAACAGATCCTCGGCGCGGCGGCGGGCGATGCGCTGCTGGCGCAGGCTGGCGGCACCGACAAGCACCATGGCGAAGGCGAGCGCTCCTGCAGCCATGCGCAACCACGGCAGCTCGCCGGCGCCGACCCGGCGTTCGGCGACGACATCGAAGGGCTGGCTGCGCACCGTCAGCACTTTGTCGAAGCCGAAGCGCCAGCCGCCGTCCGCGCTCGCGCCGGGCTGGATGATCCAGCGCCGGCCACCGTGGGCGAGCTCGACGCGCAGAGGGGCGTCGGCGGCGAACGGCCATTCGGCCGCCGGCACCAGGGAGGGCAGGTCGATCTGCAGCGCATGGCTCGCGGGCTCGGCCGCGAGCACGACCCATAGCCTGCCGTGGGCGAGTTCGGACACCAGGCCCCATGCACGCCCCGCCCGGCGCGACGCGGCTTCGGCCTCTGCGAGTTCCACCGAGCGCGCCGGGTCGGGCCACGCCGCCTCGCCCTGGCGCCGCAGCACGGAGACGATGCGCGGGTAGATCGACGGCAGGCGCTGCGCGGCGTCGACCGAATCGGGCGCATCCAGCAGCGCCAGCGTCGCGAGGATGGCCTCGTGCTCGACGGCGCGCAGGCTCAGCAGACGATGGACGATGCGCGCGTCAGCCTCGAAGCTCTGCCGCAGGCGATCTAGTTCGGCCGCCCCAATCCAGGCCGCGCTCGCCAGCGAAAGCGCGAGCCAGCCAAGCAACCAGGGCAGGAATCGGCGGGAAGGACGGATCATGGCGGTTGAGGTGGCGAAAGCAGGGCTGGCCCAGCCGGACAGGATACGCCGACGACCGAATCCGCCACCTGCGCCCTCACGACTCCGCGCGCAGCGGCGTACGACGCGCCTGCCACAGGGACCACAGGCTGGTGTAGACGAGCGCCGCGCCGATCAGCACCATGCCGCCGAGTTCGAAGGGGGTCGGCACCTCGCCGAGTTCGATCCAGCCCGCGAGGGCACCGACTATCGGAATCCCCAGCGCCGACAGGCCCGCCATTCCCGCCGACAGGTTGTTCAGCACGTAAAGCCACAGCAGCCACGCCATCCCGGTTGCCAGCACCGCATTGAAGGCGAGCGCGCCGAAGAAGTACGGCGTCGGCTCGATCGGCCGCGACGGCAGCGCGAGCGCCACCACGCACAGCCCGAGGGCACCGAACAGCATCTGCCAGGCCGTCAGCGACAACAGATCGAAGTCGTGATCGCGGCGCATCCGCTTGGCGACCACCGCGGACATCGCCCAGGTCAGGCCGGCGGCGACACCGAGCGTGTTGCTCAACGCGCTGCCGCCCATCGCCCAGGGCTCGAGCACCATCACCAGCCCGCCGGCGGCGAGCGCGATCGCGACCCATTGCGCGCCGCGGATGCGCTCGCCGAGCAGCCACCAGGCAAGCGGAATGGTCCAGAACGGCATCGTGTATACAAGCACTGCGGTCTTGCCCGCGGCACCCGCCACCACCGCCCACTGGATCAGCGCGGTGAAGGCGCCGGTCTGCAGCAATCCAAGCAAGACCACCTGCGGTGTGGCAACCAGGGGCATCGGCCGGCGCAGCGCGACCAGCACCGCGAACAGCGTCGCCGCCCCGAGCAGCGTCCTGATCGCCGAGAAGTCGAAGGGATCGACGTACGCGAGGACCTGCTTCATGACCACCCAGTTGTAGCCCCAGATCAGTGAGATCAACAACAGGGCGATCATGGCAAGCTGCGCCGGACGTATCGGACTCATCGAATCACTCGCGAAAGAACCATGCCCGCGACCAATGGCGGGCGCGGGCGTTGAAAAAGTCCGACCGACGCTCGGCCGGCCGGCGGCAAGCCGGGGCTGGCGGCACCAGCCGCCCGCGCCCGTCAGACTGCGTGCTGCGGCGCGACGCACACCCGCGCGCGCATCACGCCGTAGTGCAGCAGGCCGCCGAGCATGGCCCCGATCAGCCAACCGTAGCCCGAGAGGCTGACCAGCGCCGGCACCCACACCGTCGATACCGAGAACACGGCCGAGACGAAGAACGCGACCATCGCGCGCTTGTTCCAGCCATTGTCGTAGTAGTAGGTGGAGCCGGGTTCGGCCGAAAACAGGTCCTGCACCACCAGGCGTTGCTTGCGCACCAGGTAGTAGTCGGCGACGAGGCTGCCGTACAGCGGGGCCAGCAGCGCGCCGAGCGTATCGACGAAGCCGGCGACGCCGATGGTGCTGATCACCGACACCCACAGCGCGCCGATGAAGAAGGCGATGGCCGCGGTGATGATGCCGCCGGTGCGCGCACTGATCTTCGACGGCGCGAGGTTGGCGAGGTCGAAGGCCGGCGGGATGAAGTTGGCCACCAGGTTGATGCCGACGGTCGCGGCGAAGAAGGTCAGCGCCGCGATCACGGTGAGGCCCAGGTTATCGACCTTGGCGACCATGTCGGCCGGGTTGGTCAGCACTTCGCCGAACAGCACGCTGGTGCCGGCGGTGATGAACAGGGCGAGGAAGGAGAAGAAGGCCAGGCTCACCGGCAGGCCGAGGAAGTTGCCGAGCTTCATCTGCTTCTCGCTCTTGACGAAGCGCGAGAAGTCGCCGTAGTTGATCACCACCGCGGCGAAGTAGGCCACCATGGTCCCGACCACGGCGACGAAGCCGCCGATCGCGCCGCCCGGGTGCTCACCGCGGCCGGCGAAGATGTTGCCGATCTCGCTCACCAGGTTGCCGCCGGCCTTGTACCAGATCACCCCCAGCAGCGCGATCATGACCGCGTACACGAGCGGGCCGGCCCAGTTGAGGAAGCCGGTGATCCAGTCGATGCCGCGCAGGAAGAGGCCGATCTGGAACACGCAGACGA
>JBFGZP010000234.1:0-5580 GCA_041586695.1 Thauera sp. | reverse complement strand
GTCGAGCGCGAACCCGGCTTCGCGCAGCGCGTCCTCGAGGGTCTCCATCGAGTAGTCGAGGACCGAGTAGCGCACGATCAGCGACAGCTCGCGGTCCGCGCGCTCGACGTGCAAGCCCTTGAGCATGCGCAAGGCCTGCCACGCACGCTCGACCTGCCCGGCGGGCAGCTTCTTGAAGCGCAGTTCGCGAGCCTTGAAGATGCCGGTGCCGGGCGCCGGGTGGTCATGATGCCTGCCGGCCAGCTTGTAGGCGGTTTCCCGACGCATCATGCCCCTCCCGCGGTCATGGATTATTTCTTATTCTGGACGATCTGCAGACCCTTGAGAAGGCTGATCGCCTGCTTGAGCTGGTGGTCGTCCTTCCCTGCCATCTCGAAGCGTACCGGATCGGGCTGTTCGCCCTCGCCCGCCGCGCCCTGCTTCTTGCGCTCTTCCGCCGCCTTGCGCTCGGCCTCGGGGTCCTTGTCGTTGCCGAGGTGGCCCAGCAGGTCGGCCTCGCGCACGCGCTGGCTCGACCCATTCTCGCCTTCTTCGACGATGATGTCGGGCTCGATGCCCTTGGCCTGGATCGAGCGCCCGTTCGGCGTGTAGTAGCGCGCCGTGGTCAGCTTGATCGCGGTGCTGTTGTTGAGCGGCAGGATGGTCTGCACCGAGCCCTTGCCGAAGGTCTGCGTTCCCATCACCACCGCACGTTTGTGATCCTGCAGCGCGCCGGCGACGATCTCGGACGCCGAGGCCGAGCCGCCATTGACCAGCACGACCATCGGCAGGTCCCGCACGCCGTCGGGGAGGCCGCGCAGGAAGTCGTCGCGCGAGCCGCGCAGGTAATCCTCGGGCGCGGCACGATACTCGCGTTTCGCGTCCTCGGTACGACCGTCGGTCGAGACCACCAGCGTGTTCCGCGGCAGGAAGGCCGAGGCCACGCCGACGGCGCCATGCAGCAGGCCGCCCGGGTCGTTGCGCAGATCGAGCACGAGGCCCTTCATCTCGCCCTCGGTGCTGAGCTTGCCAAGGTGCTGCACCACGGCGGCAGCAGTGTTCTCCTGGAACTGAGCGACGCGCAGGTAGCCATACCCCGGCTCCACCACCTTGGATTTCACGCTCTGCACACGGATGACCTCGCGCGTGAGCTTCACCACGACGGGACGGGTCTCGCCCTTGCGCACGATGGTGAGGATGATGTCGGTATTTGGCTTGCCGCGCATGCGCTTGACCGCGTCGTTGAGCGTCATGCCCTTCACCGGCGTGTCGTCGAGCTTGACGATGAGGTCGCCCGCCATCACGCCGGCGCGAAACGCCGGGGTGTCCTCGATCGGCGAGATGACCTTGACAAAGCCGTCTTCCATGCCGACCTCGATGCCGAGCCCGCCGAACTCGCCCTGGGTGCCGACCTGCAGATCCTTGAAGGCTTCTGCGTCGAGATAGGCCGAATGTGGATCGAGGCCGGAGAGCATGCCGCTGATCGAATCGGTGATGAGCTTCTTGTCCTCGACCGGCTCGACGTAGCCCTGCTTGATCGCGTTGAACACGTCCGCATAGGCACGCAATTCGTCGACCGGCAGCGGCGCCTGCGTCGCGCGGTCGGCATTGGCCGAGAAGTTGAGGCTGATCATGACCCCGGCGAGCACGCCGGTCATGACCAGGCCGAATTGTTTCAGCTTGCTGCGCATGTTCACTCCATCGGGGAAACGGCCGCTACGCGGCACTTCACGCCCGGTTGTCTAGTTGAGTCTTACCCACTGCATCGGATCGAGCGGGCGTCCCTGATGACGGATTTCGAAGTATAAACCCGAATCCGCTCCCCCTCCGCTGGCGCCGACGCTGGCGATTGCCTCGCCTCCGCCGACCGCGTCGCCTACGACCTTCAGCAAGGCATCGTTGTTGCCGTACACCGAGAGATAGTCGCTGCCATGGTCGATGATCAGCAAATTGCCATAGCCACGCAGCCAGTCGGAATAAACCACCTCGCCAGAGGCCACCGCCCGCACGTCGCTGCCGCTGGTCGCACGGATGAAGACCCCCTTCCAGGTGGTGCCACCTTCCGCTCTTTGAGCACCAAACCGGCCGACGAGTTCGCCGCGCACCGGAAAACGCAGTTGCCCCCGCAATTGTCCGAACGCGACACCGGTCGGTGTCGGCCCCGCACTTCTCCTGACTTCGGCGACGACCGGCTCGGCACGGCGCGCGGGAGGCGGCGTCCGCGTCGTGCCGGCAGCGCCCCGGTCCTGCTCCGCACGCTGTGCCGCGAGCCGCTCTGCCGCCGCGAGCCGCTCGGCTGCCCGCTGCTCGGCGGCACGCCGCGCCGCTTCGCGCGCCGCGGCCTCGCGCGCGCGCTGAACAAGGGTGTCGATCAGGCGGGCGAGACGCTGCTCGTCCTCGCGCAGGGCGCTGACCTCGCGTTTCTGCGTCCTCAACTGCACCGCGATTGCGGCCAGCGCCTTCTTGCGCGTCGCCTCGACCGCCTCGAGCGCCGTGCGCTGTCTGCGCTGCTCGGCCTCCAGCCCGGCGACGCGGTCGCGCCGGACCACGATGTCGGCGGCACGTGCGGCCTTCTCGCGCAGGTCGGCGCGCAGGTCGTCGATCAGCGCCAGGCGTGCGCGCCCGAGGTACTCGAGATAATGGGCATCGCGTGCGAGCTGGTTCGGGTCGCGAGCGGACAACAGCGGCGCGACGCCGTCGGCCGCGCCATGAACATAGTGCCGGCGCAGCCAGTCGGCCAGTTCGTCGCGTCGCGCGGCGATCCGCGACTCGACCTCGCGCTGCTCGGCCTCGACCCGCGCGAGCTGCTGCTCGGCATCTGTGCGCTCGGCCTCGGTTTGACGCAGGCGCCGGTGCACGCGCGACACCTCGCGCTCGGCGTCGCTTACCGCCTTCGCCGCATCCGAACGCGTAAGCTCCGTCGCGGCCATCTCCTTTTGCAGGTCGCTGATGCGACGCTTCAGGTCGTCGAGATCGGAGCGCTTGTCGGCGATGTCGGCGCCCGGCTGCGCCATCGCCAGCATGGGCAGCACGGCCGCCATCGCGACGAGCAAGGCGGCAGGCACATTGGGACGGCACCTCATGGCGCGAACGAAACCCGGAATTGCGCAGGATTCAGACTTTGGCCTTTCCCTGGCTGGCCACGGCGGCCTGCGCGGCGCTGATCGTGTCCTCGTCGGCCAGGTAGTAGCTGTTCACCGGCTTCAGGTTGATGTCGAGTTCGTAGACCAGCGGCTGCGCGGTGGGGATGTTGAGGCCGACGATGTCGCCGTCGGAGATGCCATCGAGGTACTTGATGAGCGCGCGCAGGCTGTTGCCGTGCGCCGCGATCAGGATGCGGCGGCCGGCAAGGATCTGCGGCACCAACACCGTCTCCCAGTAAGGCACGACGCGTGCGACCGTGTCCTTGAGGCATTCGGTGCGCGGAAACCGTGACCGCGGCAGGCAGGCATAGCGCGGGTCATCGAAATCCAGGCGCGGATCACCCTCTTCCAGCGGCGCCGGCGGCGTGTCGTAGGAGCGGCGCCACACCAGGACCTGATCGTCGCCGTACTGTGCCGCGGTCTCCGCCTTGTTCATGCCCTGCAGTGCGCCGTAATGGCGCTCGTTCAGCCGCCAGGAGTGTTCGACCGGCAGCCACAGCGAATCGAGCTCCTCGAGCACGATGTTCAGCGTCTTGTTCGCGCGCTTGAGCACCGAGGTGTAAGCCAGATCGAAGGCAAAGCCCTCGCGCTTGAGCAGTTGTCCCGCCGCACGCGCCTCGACCACCCCCTGGTCGGTGAGGTCGACATCGGTCCAGCCGGTGAAGCGGTTATCCTTGTTCCAGGTCGATTCGCCGTGGCGGAGCAGAACGATCTTGTACATGGGGAAAGAAGATCCGGTAGTGATGGTCGCGATTCGAGAAAACACGGGTGAGGCCACGCTTGATCGAGCATGACCGCAGCCCCGTATTTTATACTATTGCCTTTGCCCCTTTCGGCTTTAACGTGAACAAAGACGACATCTTCCAGCTCATCGACAAACACGAGCACATCGAGACGGCCGCGCGCGCGCTCAAGGCGATCGCGCACCCGCTGCGCCTGAAGATCCTCTGCGTCCTGGGCGAAAGCGAAGTCTGCGTTCAGGACATCGTCGAAGCCGTGGGCACGTCGCAGAGCAACATCTCGCAGCATCTTGCGATCCTGCGCGACAAGGGCGTCCTGCACACGCGCAAGGACGCCAATCGCGTGTACTACCGCGTCGGCGACCAGCGCACCCTGCAGCTCATCGTGCTGATGCGCGAGGTGTTCTGCGGCGTACCGCCCGGCAACGACTGATCCTCCTTCCCCCTTGCCCCCTTCCCGCCCTGCCAAACCAACCGGAGCACGTCTTGGAATTCCTGCAACAGAACTGGTACTGGGTCGCCCTGGCCGCCGTAAGCGGCGCCTGGCTGCTCATCGATTTTGCCCGCAACGTGGGCGACAAGTCCCTGGTCTCGCCGATCGAGGCCACCCTGCTGATGAACCGCGAGGACGCGATCGTGCTCGATGTGCGTGACCAGGGCGAATATGCCCAGGGCCACGTTCCCAACGCCCGCCACTTTCCGCTCGCCGATCTCTCGCGCCGCAGCGCCGAGCTCGAGAAGTTCAAGGGCCGGCCGCTGATCCTCTGCTGCGCCAGCGGTTCGCGCTCGAGCGGCGCCGTGTCGCAGCTGAAGAAGGCCGGCTTCGAGCGGCTCTACAACCTGCGCGGCGGCATGCTCGAGTGGGAAAAGGCAGGCCAGCCGGTGAGCCGGAAGAAGAAATGACGATCCAGCCCGCCATCCGCATGTACGCCACCGCGGCCTGTCCGTACTGCGTTCGCGCCGAGCAACTGCTTCGGCACAAGGGCGCGGACCAGATCGACAAGATCCGCGTAGACCTCGACCCGTCGCGCCGCGACGAGATGATGTCGGTCACCGGCCGACGCACGGTTCCCCAGATCTTCATTGGCGACTACCATGTCGGTGGTTGCGACGACCTGCACGCGCTCGACCGTGCGGGCAAGCTCGACCCACTGCTGCGCGGCGAAGCCGCCTGACGCCGTCCTCGTGCGGGCAGTTCTCGCCCGACCACATTCCCATTTTTTCTTCCGGAAGTTTGAAATGACCGAAAAGACCGAAAACGCGCAACCCGTGTTCACCATCGAAAAGCTGTACGTCAAGGACCTGTCGCTGGAAGTGCCGAGCGCGCCGCAGATCTACCTCGAGCGCGAGACGCCGCAGATCAACGTCCAGCTGCGCACCGAAGGCAAGGCGGTTGACGAGGGCCTGTACGAGGTCACCCTCACCGTTACCGTGGCGGCCACGCTCGCCGAAGACCGCAACGTGTTCATGGTCGAGCTCGCCCAGGCCGGCGTCTTCCAGATCCGCAACATCCCCGAAGGCGATCTCGAGCCGGTGATGATGATCGGCTGCCCGAACATCCTCTTCCCTTACGCCCGCGAAGTGGTCTCAGACGCCGTCACCCGTGCCGGCTTCCAGCCGGTGCTGCTTGCCCCGGTGAATTTCGAATCGATCTACCAGTCCCAGCGCCAGCAGGCCGCCCAGCAGGGCGCAGGCGACGTGCCGGTTCAGTAAGGCCG
>JBFGZP010000233.1:0-5589 GCA_041586695.1 Thauera sp. | reverse complement strand
CGCGGCATGAAGCGCTTGCGCGCCCAACGCCCGTTGCCATCCATGATGATGGCGATATGACGCGGAATCGCGGATACCGCGGGAATATCCCGCGTCGAACTGGAAAAACCGGTGTCCGTCATGTCCGTCTCCTCGCGTGCCCGAACGGGAACAGCCGATCCGGACGGATCAGACCTGCATCAATTCCTGTTCTTTCTGGGCAAGCAGATTGTCGATTTCGGCGACGTACCTGTCGGTGAGCTTCTGGATGTCGTCCTCGGCGCGACGCTCCTCGTCTTCGGAAATGGTCTTTTCCTTGACCGCGTCTTTGAGCTGCTGGTTGGCGTCACGGCGCAGGTTGCGCACGGCGATCTTCGCCGCCTCGCCTTCGTGGCGCACGACCTTGGTCAGATCGCGGCGACGCTCCTCGGTCAGCAGCGGCATCGGCACGCGCAGGATCTCGCCCATGTTCGCCGGGTTCAGGCCGAGGTCGCTGTCGCGAATCGCACGCTCGACCTTGCCCGTCATCGGCTTTTCCCAGCACTGCACGCCGATGGTGCGGGCATCGATCAGGGTGATGTTCGCGACCTGGTTGATCGGCACCATCGAGCCGTAGTACTCGACCATCACGTGGTCGAGCAGGCCGGTATGCGCGCGGCCGGTCCGCACCTTGGCGAGATCCGTCCTCAACGCATCGACCGATTTCTGCATCTTCTGTTCGGTGATCTTCTTCAGTTCTGGTGTCATGCGCGCATTCTCCAATGGTTCAGGAATGGACCAGCGTCCCTTCATCTTCGCCCATTACGACGCGCTTGAGGGCGCCGGGCTTGAAGATCGAGAACACGTTGATCGGCAGTTTCTGGTCACGGCACAGCGCGAACGCGGTGGAATCGAGTACAGCCAGATTGCGACCGATCGCCTCGTCGAAGCTGATGCGGTGATAGCGCTGGGCTGCGGGGTCCTTCTTCGGATCGGCCGTATAGACGCCATCGACCTTCGTGGCCTTGAGAACGATCTGGGCACCGATCTCGGCACCCCGCAGTGCAGCCGCCGTGTCGGTCGTGAAGAAGGGGTTGCCGGTGCCGGCGGCGAAGATGACGACGCGCCCCTCTTCGAGGTGGCGGATGGCGCGACCACGGATATAGGGCTCGACCACCTGGTCGATGCGCAGCGCCGACTGCACGCGCGCCTCGACGTCCATGCGGCGCATCGCGTCGGCCAGCGCCATCGCATTCATCACCGTGGCCAGCATTCCCATATAGTCGGCCGTGGCGCGGTCCATGCCGGTCGCCGCGCCCTTCATGCCGCGAAAGATGTTGCCGCCGCCGATCACCACACCGACCTGCACGCCGAGACGCGAGACCTCGGCGATTTCGGAGACGATGCGATTCACGACATCCTCGTTGATGCCGTAGGCGTCGTCGCCCATGAGGGCTTCGCCCGAAAGCTTGAGCAGGATGCGCTTATAGGCGGCGGACACGATCGGCTCCCTACTTCTGCGCAGCGGCAGCAGCCTGTTCGGCCACTTCGGCGGCGAAGTCGGTAACCTTCTTCTCGATACCCTCGCCGACGACGTACAGCACGAAGCTGGCGACCGAGGCGCCACGCGCCTTGAGCAGCGCTTCGACGGTGCTCTTGTCGTCCTTGACGAAGGGCTGGCCGAGCAGGGTCACTTCCTTCAGGTACTTCTGCACGGTGCCGTCGGCGATCTTGTCGAGCATCGCTTCGGGCTTGCCGGCTTCACGCGCCTTCTCGATGGCGATCCGACGCTCGGCCTCGATCAGCCCCTGCGAAACGCCCGAGGCGTCCAGGGACTTCGGCTTGGAGGCGGCGATATGCATCGCCAGGTCCCTGGCCAGTTGCTCGTCGCCACCGACAAGATCGACCAACACGCCGATCTTCGAGCCGGCATGGACATAGCTCGCGACGCGACCCTTCGCCTCGACGCGGGCGAAGCGCCGGATGCTCATGTTCTCGCCGATCTTGCCGACCAGCGCCGAACGCACTTCCTCGACGGTCTTGCCGTCGATCGTCAGCGCCGACAGCGCCGCCACATCGGCCGGATTCTGCTTCGCCACCATGCTGGCGAGCTCGGACGCGAGACCGAGGAAATCGTCGTTCTTGGCGACGAAGTCGGTTTCGCAGTTCAGCTCGACCATCGCGGCGAGCTTGCCGTCATCGGCCACGTAGATACCGACGATGCCTTCGGCGGCCACGCGCGAAGCGGCCTTGGAGGCCTTGTTGCCGAGCTTGACGCGCAGGATTTCCTCCGCCTTGCCCATGTCGCCGGCGGCTTCGGTGAGCGCCTTCTTGCATTCCATCATCGGCGCGTCGGTCTTCTCGCGCAGTTCCTTGACCATGCTTGCGGTGATTTCCGCCATGCTGCAGCTCCTGAGTATTCGTGTAATGCGGGTGGCAGCCCGCGAGCCGCCACCAGGAATGCTTGCCCGCCCGAGCACGGCGCGATCACCGAACCACGGGCAACTACCTGACGATCAGGCCTGTTCCTGCGTACCTTCTTCATCGACCTCTACGAACTCGTCGCCACCGGCGGCGACGATTTCCTGCAGCACCTGGCTGCGGCCTTCAAGCACCGCGTCGGCAACGCCGCGGGCGTACAGGCGGATGGCACGGGAAGAGTCGTCGTTACCCGGAATGACGTAGTCGACGGCTTCCGGCGAGTGGTTGGTATCGACCACCGCAACGACCGGGATGCCGAGCTTCTGGGCTTCGGTGATGGCGATCTTGTGATAGCCGACGTCGATGATGAACAGCGCGTCGGGCAGGCCGCCCATGTCCTTGATGCCGCCAATGCTCTTCTTCAGCTTGTCGAGCTCACGGCTCACGGTCAGCGCTTCGCGCTTGGACAGGCGCTCGATGGAACCGTCTTCCAACATCGCCTCGACTTCCTTCAGGCGCTTGATCGACTGTTTGACGGTCTTGAAGTTGGTCAGCATGCCACCGAGCCAGCGCTCGTCGACGAACGGCATGCCGGCGCGCTTGGCTTCCTCGGCGATGATCTCGCGCGCCTGGCGCTTGGTGCTGACGAACAGGATGTTGCCGCGGTTGGAAGCGAGCTTGCGAACGAAGTCCATCGCCTCCAGATACTTCACCATCGTCTTCTCGAGGTTGACGATGTGAATCTTGTTGCGCTGGCCGAAGATATAGGGGGCCATGCGCGGATTCCAGAAACGGGTCTGGTGACCAAAGTGGACGCCCGCTTCGAGCATCTGACGCATCGTGACAGTCATGTGTAACTCCGAATTGAAGGGTTTTGCCTCCGCCCGGCGGGACAGCCCGACGCGATTCTTGCGCCTTGCCATCTCAGCCGCAGTGCGCCCCGAACCGATCGCTGTCGATTCCCGGAACGCGCCACGGACCCCATTACCACCGGACGTGCGGATTTTGCCTGCATGTGCAGACAAGCCCGCGATGTTAGCACGCGCCCCTCACGCGACTCAAGACACGCGCACGCGCCATGTTTGCCCCGTGGGGGCGCATGCGCTAGCCTAGAATCCCTTCACGTTCCCGCGCACGCCCCCGACATGAGCATCACCCTCAAGACCCCAGAACAAATCGAAAAAATGCGCGTCGCCGGCCGCCTGGCCTCGGAAGTGCTCGATTACATCGAGCCCTTCGTCAAGCCCGGCGTCACCACCGGCGAACTCGACCGTCTGTGCCACGACTACATGGTCCAGGTCCAGGACACCGTGCCCGCGCCGCTCAATTACGCCCCGCCGGGCTACACGCCCTATCCGAAGTCGATCTGCACCTCGGTGAATCACCAGGTCTGCCATGGGGTGCCGGGCGAGAAGACGCTGAAGAAGGGGGACATCGTCAATATCGACATCACCGTCATCAAGGAAGGCTTTCACGGCGACACCAGTCGGATGTTCCTCGTCGGCGGCGATGCGAGCATCATCGCGAAACGTCTGACCCAGATCACGTTCGAATGCATGTGGCTCGGCATCGCCGCAGTGCGCCCGGGTGGAAGACTCGGCGACATCGGCAGCGTCATTCAGAAGCATGCGGAGGGCAATGGCTTTTCGGTGGTGCGCGAGTTCTGCGGTCACGGCATCGGGCTGAAGTTCCACGAGGAGCCGCAGGTGCTGCACTACGGCAAGGCCGGCACCGGCCCCGAACTGCAGCCTGGCATGATCTTCACGGTCGAGCCCATGATCAACGCCGGCAAGGCGGCCATCTCGGAGCTCCCGGACGGCTGGACCATCGTGACGAAGGACCGCAGCCTGTCGGCGCAGTGGGAACACACGGTGCTCGTCACCGAGACCGGCGTCGAGGTGCTGACGCTGTCCGACAAGGCGCCGGCTCCACCCGCCCTGGTTGCAGCCACCTTCGGCTGAGCAAGGCCCCGCCCGGCCTGCGCGCCACCCTCCCCTTCCTCTTCGCCCGCCGATGACCGACGCCCAGACCGCAGAACTGCAAACCCTGATCGGCGATGCCCGCACGCACCTCAAGGACGGTGCCGCCGCGCTGCGGGCGAGCTATGAGGCACGTCCGCACACGGCAGCCCTGCTCAAGGGCCGCGCGCAACTGGTAGACGACACGATCATCCGCCTGTGGGGCGCATGCGACATGCCCGAAGGCGCCGCGCTGGTGGCGGTCGGCGGCTACGGGCGCGGCGAGCTGTTCCCCTGCTCCGACGTCGACCTGCTGATCCTGCTGCCGCTGCCGCCCGGCGCGGACGTGCAGAGCCGCCTCTCGGCCATGGTCGGCGCGCTATGGGATATCGGCCTGGAGATAGGGCACGCGGTGCGAACGGTGGAAGAGTGTCTCGCCGCGTCGGCCGAAGACATCACCATCCAGACCAGCCTCCTCGAGGCCCGATTTCTCGCAGGCGACGTGCGCCTGTTCGACGAACTCGTGCTCCTGTACCGGGAGTCGCTCGACGTGCGCGCCTTCTTCAAGGCCAAGCAACTCGAGCAACAGCAACGCTATGCGCGCTACAACGACACCCCGTATGCGCTCGAGCCGAACTGCAAGGAAAGCCCGGGGGGGCTGCGCGATCTTCAGATGCTCGGCTGGATCGCCCGCGCGGCCGGTCTTGGACGCAACTGGCGCGACCTCGCGCGCCATCGGCTGATCACCGGTGGCGACGCGAGCGACCTGCGCAGCGTCGAGCGTTTCCTGCAGCATTTGCGCATCCGCCTTCACTACCTGAGAGGTCGATCGGAAGACCGCCTGCTGTTCGACCACCAGGAAAAGCTCGCCCGCATCATGGGCATCGACGCCACCGCCACGCGCCGTGCCTCGGAAGTGCTGATGCAGCGCTACTACGTGACCGCGAAGATGGTCACCCAGCTCAACACCGTCCTGCTGCAGAACTACGGCACCGTGATCTTCCCCGATCGTGGCGCCGCCATCACCATCAACGAGCGCTTCCAGGCTGTGCGAGAACTGCTCGACATCCGTCACCCGGAAGTCTTCGAACGCACGCCGTCTGCCCTGCTTGAATGCTTCCTCCTGTTGCAGCAGCGCTCCGAGCTCAAGGGCATGACCGCGCGCACGCTGCGCGCGCTGTGGGTGAACCGCAACCGGATCAACGCCGCGTTCCGCGCCATTCCTGCACACCGCGAACTTTTCCTGCAACTG
>JBFGZP010000232.1:0-5594 GCA_041586695.1 Thauera sp. | reverse complement strand
TTCGTAGGTCTCGGTATAGGTCACGACCGCCGGCTCCGGTTGACGCACCCGCACCGTAACCTCCCAGCTGCCGAGGAACACGTCGAGCACCTTCAGCTTGGCGGCGATCTCCGCGCTCGGCGCCTGCGCGACCGCCATCGGCATGGCGAGGCAGAGGGCCAGGCCAACGGCGATGGCGCGGGCCACCGTCGAGCGGCCGCCGACATACTCGCCCCAGCGCTCGTAGTGCGCCTGCCTGTCGTCGTCCGTCATGGCGTCGTGCCTGGCGTGGCCGCCGAGCAGCAGGATCAGGTACTCGCTCATCCCGGCCTCCGTGTCGTTCCGGCGTCGCGCGTGGCTGCCCGGCCCTCGGAGCGCGAACGCCGTCGTCCGCGAATATGGCGCATGAGGAACAAGGCGCGCTGCGCCGGCAACGCACTATCAATGTAGGCAAGCGCGGCGGCGCCTGCCAGGCCGGCGTCCTGCAGGGCTTGGCATGAAGGGTGGCAGTGGCGGCGATCCCGCCAATCCGGACCCGCCGCAGACCGGCACTCCGCTGCGGCGACCCGGCGACCGCCGCGAGGGGAGTCGACCCGAACTGCGGCTTAGTCCTGCCGGCCCTGGAGCAGGTATTCGCTCTGCACCAGGCCGTCGTCGAACGCTCGCGTGCGCACGTGACGCAGGGCGAGATCGTGCGCAAGCGCCCCGAACAGGGGAATGCCGCGGCCGATCCGGATCGGCACGCGGGTGATGATCAGGCGCTGGATCAGGCCCGCGGCGAGAAAACCCTGGATGGTCCGGCCGCCATCGATGTAGAGGTGATGGAATCCGCGCCCCGCCAGGCCCACGGCGACGTCCCGCGGCGATGCCGACATGGCCTCCACGCTGGCGGCGATGTGCGCAGGGATGGCCAGCGCGCGGCTGCTGAGGACGACCACCGGCTTCGCGCCATATGGCCAGGCGGCGAAGGACAAGGCCAGTTCGTAGGTCTTGCGCCCCATCACGATGGCATCGACGGAGTCGATGAAGGCCTGGTAGCCGTAGTCCTCGCCGCCCTTGCCGTCGCTACCCTCGGGCAGCCAGTCGATGTCGCCGTTCTCGCGGGCGATGAAGCCATCGAGGCTGGTTGCGACGTAAACGCTCGCCTTCATGCTGGCCTCCGCTTCGTCCGGGCGTCGGGCCGGGCACGCTTCGCCGCGGCCCTGCCGCCCTGCAGTCCCGGACCGCAATATCGCGCGCCGGCAGTGCCGGGCGCAAGGCCGCCGCCTCAGGTGGAGGAAGTATCGTACGCGGCGAGCGGTGATTCGCCGGCGAGCGCCAGCAGCAGGTTCGTCGTCGCCATCTCGGCCATCGCATAGCGGGTCTCGTGCGTGGCCGAGCCGATGTGCGGCAGCGGGGTCACACACGGGTGGCGGCGCAGCGGCGAATCGAGCGGCAGGGGCTCGGTGGCGAAGACGTCGAGGCCGGCGGCGCGCAGGTGACCGCTGTCGAGCGCGGCGAGCAGTGCCGCCTCGTCGACCACCGCGCCGCGCGACGCATTGATGAAGATCGCCCCGGGCTTCATCGTGGCAAACGCGCGCGCGCCCATCAGGCCGCGCGTCTCGGCCGTCAGCGGCAGCGTGACGGCGACGATGTCGGCGCGCGCCAGCAACTCGTCGACGGGCAGGTGGGTGGCGCGACCGGCCAGTTCCGCCACCTCGACGGGGCGCGACCTGTTGTACAGCACCGGCATGCCGAAGCCGAGGGCGGCGCGGCGCGCCAGCGCCTGGCCGATGCGCCCGTAGCCGAGGATCCCCAGCGTCTTGCCATGCACGTCCCAGCCGAACAGGTCCTCGCCGATGTTGCGCGTCCACCGGCCATCGCGCACATGGTTGGCCAGCTCGACGATGCGCCGGCTGGCGGCCATGATCAGGGCGAAGATGGTGTCGGCCGTGGTCTCGGTCAGCACCCCGGGCGTGTGGCAGAGGACGATGCCGCGCTCGTGCAGCGCGGCGAGCGCGTAATTGTCGACGCCGACCGAAATGCTCGAGATCGCCTGCAGCTTCGGCGCGCGCGCGAGCATGGCCTCGTCGATGCGATAGGACGAACCGATCAGGCCGCGCGCAGTCGCCAGCGCGCCCTCGAAGGCCTCGGCTTCCTCCGCGCGCCGCGGGTCGGCGACGACGACATCGTGCGCCGCCTGCAGGCGTGCGAGCTGGTCCGCGGGCAGTTCGCGGAAGACCAGCACCTTCTTGCGTGCGTCGGCGCTCACAGGCCGGCCTCCTCGAGCTCGGCGCGCAGCGGCAGCCCCTCGGTGTCACCGGTCACCTGCACCGCGCGGGCGCCGATCCAGGTGGCACGCCGCAGCGCGTCGTGCAGGCCGCGGCCCTCGAGCAGGGCCGACACCAGCCCGGCAGCGAAGCCGTCGCCGGCGCCGACCGTGTCGACCACCTTGTCCACCGGCCAGCCCGGCACGTAGCCGGTGGCCGCTTCGCCCGCGGGTCCACCGTCGAAATAGGCGCCGTCGGCGCCGAGCTTGACCACCACCAGCTTCGCGCCCTGTCCGCGGTAGAAGCGGGCGATGCCCTCGGGCGTGGTCTCGCCGGTAAGGATCTCTCCCTCCGCCAGCCCGGGCAGCACCCAGTCCGCCTGCGCGGCGAGCCGGTTGATGCATTCACGCATCCATGCGGTGGATTTCCACAGCGTCGGCCGCAGGTTGGGGTCGAAGGAGATGCTGCGCCCCGCGCCGCGCATCACCGCGAGGCACTTCTCCGCCGCCGCCAGGCTGGTCTCGGAGATGGCGGCGAACACGCCGGTCGCGTGCAGGTGGCGCGCGCCGCGCAGCCAGTCCTCGGCGACGTCGTCCGGTCCCATGTGGCTCGCCGCCGAGCCCTTGCGGTGATACTCGACCGGGGGATCGCTGCCATCGGCGACGCGGCCCTTGAACTGGAAGCCGGTGCGCTGCGCCGGATCGCACACCACGCGGGTGCAGTCGATCCCCTCGCGTCGCATCTCGCCGAGCAGGTAGCGCCCCATCCAGTCGTCGCCCAGCCGGCTGGCCCAGGCGACCTTGAGGCCGAGCCGCGCGAGGCCGATCGCGACGTTGGTTTCGGCGCCGGCGGTGCGCTTGTGAAAACCGGGGGTTTGCTCCATCGGCCCGGGCTGGTCGGCGACCAGCAGCAGCATCGCTTCGCCGAAGGTGATGACGTCGAGTGCTTGATTCATGTTCTCTCTCAGGCGGCAAGTGGCAGCGCGGCGCTGCCGGTGGCCAGCGCGCGCAGGGAATCGATATGGTGGCGGGTGACCGCCAGCAGGTCGTCGCCGACGAGGGGAAATTCGATCGCCCAGGGCTGGTCGCAAGGCAGCAGGCGCAGCAGCGATCGCCACGGCGCGGCGGACTCGACCAGCGGCACCGCGACCCACTGTCGCGTCTGACGCTGTGCGCCCTTGCAATGCACGTAGCACACGCGCGCGGACAGGCTGCGTGCGGCCTGCAGCGGGCATTCGCCGACCCAGTGCCAGTTGCCCATGTCGAAGGTCATGCCGAGCTCGAGGCCGGCGTCGGCGCAATCGGCAAAGAACCGCTGCAGCGGCGGCAGCGTGCCGGCGAGCACGGTCTGGTCGTTCTCGATCACGACTTCGATCGCCTCGCCCTGCAGTCGCCGGGCCAGCGTCGGCAGGGTCGCGGCCGAGCCCGGCCGGTAGCCGCCGATCGACATCTTCAGCCGCGGTGCGCCGAGGCTGCGGGCACGTAAGAGGGCATCGTCGAGGGCGGTGCCGTCGAGCGCACCGTCGTCGCGCCACAGTCCGACCGGGCTCGAATACACGAGCTGCAGGCCGAGTTCGCGTGCGGCATCGGCGATGGCCGGCAATTCTGCGTCCGGCGCGCTCAGCAGCTCGCCGCGCACCTCGACGCCGTCGGCGCCGGCGCGGTGCGCAAGGCGGGTGAACCACAGCTGGCCGTGGCGCCGCACCTCCGCCGCGCCGAAGGAGGACAGCGAGATCATTATCGGCGGCGATGCAGCCGGCGCCGTCGTGCCGGGCTCAAGCATGGGGCGAGCTCAGGATCTGGCCGAGGAAGTTGCGCGTCAGTTCGTGCTGCGGATTGCCGAAGAACTCCCGCGGCGGCGCCTCCTCGACGATACGGCCGCTGGCCATGAAGATCACGCGGTCGGCAACGCTGCGGGCGAAACCCATTTCGTGGGTCACGCACAGCATGGTCATGCCTTCGTCGGCGAGGCTGATCATGGTGTCGAGCACCTCCTTCACCATCTCCGGGTCGAGCGCCGAGGTCGGCTCGTCGAACAGCATGACCTTGGGGTTCATGCACAGCGAACGCGCGATCGCCACGCGCTGCTGCTGGCCGCCGGAGAGCTGGCTCGGGTACTTGTTCGCCTGTTCGGGAATGCGCACCCGCGTCAGGTACTTCATCGCCACCGCCTCGGCCTCGTCCTGCTTCATGCCGCGCGAGCGCATCGGCGCCAGCGTGCAGTTCTGCAGGATCGTCAGGTGCGGAAACAGGTTGAACTGCTGGAACACCATGCCGACCTCGGCGCGCACGGCGTCTACGTTGCGGCCGCCGGCGGTGAGGTCGATGCCGTCGACCACGATGCGGCCCTTCTGCACCGTCTCGAGGCGATTGATGCAACGGATCAGGGTCGACTTGCCCGAACCCGACGGGCCACACACGACGATGCGCTCGCCAGCCTGGACGGCAAGATTGATGTCGGTAAGGACCTGGAACTGGCCGTACCACTTGTTTACGCCTTCCATGCGGATGATGGGTTCGGCTGCTGCGCTGGTCGTCATGTGTACTCCGTGTCGGGTTTGCCGGGCGGCGTGATTACAGGGTCGGCAGGTCGGTGCCGAGCCACTTGCGGTAGAGCTTGTCGAGCTCGCCATTGGCCTTGTTGCGGGCGATGAAGTCGTTGACCGTGGTCTCCAGCTCGGCCTGGCCCGGACGCATGGCGATGCCCATCGCCTGCTGCAGCAGGTTGAACTTGGTCTCGAAGGTGTTGGCCGGCGCGCGCTGGGCGATCTGCGCCGCCACCGTCACCGAGCAGCCGATCGCGTCGACCTGGCCGGACAGCAGCGCCTGCATCGCCGAGGCGTCGTCGTCGAAGCGGCGGATCTCGGTGCCCTCGGGCGCGGCCTTGGTCACCGCGATGTCCTGGGTGCTGGCGCGGGCGACGCCGATGCGCTTGTCCTTGAGGTCCGCCGCGGACTTGATGTTGTCCTTGGCCTGGCCGTAGAGGACGATGGTCGCGGCCGCATAGGGCTGCGAGAAAGTCACCTGCTTGGCGCGCTCGGGGGTCACCGCGAGCGAGGCGACGAGCAGATCGACCTTGTTGGTCAGCAGGAAGGGAATGCGGTTGGGCCCGGTCACGGGCACGATGTTGGCCTTCACGCCCAGGTCCCTGGCCAGCAGCTTCGCCACCGCGGCGTCGTAGCCATCGGGCTGATTCTGCGCGTCGGTGGTGCCGTAGGGCGGGAAGTCGACCAGCATGCCGATGGTGATCTCGCCCTTCTTCCTGATGTCGTCGATGCTTTGCGCCGAGGCCGAGGGAGCGACGGTGGCGAACAGGGTGCCCAGCGCGAGGGCGGCCACGAGGCTGCGGCGGGTGGTGAAGCGGGTC
>JBFGZP010000231.1:0-5622 GCA_041586695.1 Thauera sp. | reverse complement strand
CCTCGGCCTTGTACAGCGACCAGCCGGAGGTGAGGAAGCCGCCGTCCTTGTTGCTGTCGGAATAGCCCAGCATCACCTCCTGGGTGTCGCCGCGCCCGCCCAGCAGCGAGCGGTAGGCCGGGAGCTCGAACAGGCGGTTCATCACCGAGGCGGCGTTCTCGAGGTCGCCGATGGTCTCGAACAGCGGCACGATGTTCACGTCCAGCGCGCCGTCGAGCGGGCGCAGCAGGCCGGCCTCCTTGAGCAGTACGGCGAGCTCGAGCAGGTCGGAGACGTCGTCGGTCTTGGAGATGATGCAGTTGCGGATCGCGGCCGGACCATAGCGCAGGTGAGCGCTGCGCGCGGCGCGGAAGATGGCGAGTTCGGACTCGGTCTCGTCCGAGTAATGCACGTGCGGCGACGCGAGCGGGCGCGCGGTGGCGAGTTCGTCGAGCAGCAGCGCGCAGCGTCCGCCTTCGTCCTGCGCCGAGTAGGCGCTGCCCGGGCGCGCGACCTCGAGCAGTTCGGCGACGACGCGCTCGTGCACGTCGGAATTCTGTCGCAGGTCGATCGGGGCGAGATGGAAGCCGAACACCTTCACCGCGCGGCGCAGATGGCGCAGGCGGCCGCGGGCGAGCGCCGCCGAGCCGTTGGCGATGAGCGAGCGGTGCAGGGTGTCGAGATCCGCCGCCAGCGCCGCGCTGTCGGCATAGGGCTCCGCCTCGGCCACCGCGGGCCGCGCCGGGGCATGGCCGAGGAGCATGCGATAGGAGGCGGCGAGCCGCGCGTAGATGCCCGAGATCGCGCGCCGGTAGGCCTCGTCGCTGCGATGCGGCGAGCGGTCGGGCGAGCGCTCGGCGAGTTCGAGCAGCGCATCCGAGGCGCTCACCAGACCGACGCCGAGCGAGAGCTGCGAACCGAGAACGTGCAGTTCGTCGAGGTAGTAGCCCAGGGCGACGGTGGCCTGCATCGCCAGCGCGCGTTCGAGCACCTCGGCGGTGACGAAGGGGTTGCCGTCGCGGTCGCCACCGATCCAGCTGCCGACTTCGAGGAAGGCGGCGAGTTCGGACGCGCCGAGGGCGGGGTCGGCCTGGCACAGGCGGTCTTCCAGGCTCGCATAGAGGCGCGGCAGTTCGCGCAGGAAGGTGGTCTCGAAGTAGGACAGCCCGTTGTTGACCTCGTCGACGACCGACAGCTTGGCCGGCCGCAGCATGCGCGTCTGCCACAGCGTCAGGACGGCGCGGCGCAGCCCTTCGAGATTCGCGTCGGTCTCCTCGGGCGTGAGCTGCATGCGATCACGCTCGTCGAGCAGGCGGGCGATCACGGTCTCGCAGTTGAGGATGCTCTTGCGTTGCACCTCGGTGGGGTGGGCCGTGAGCACCGGCGAAATCAGCGCGGTGCCGAAAAACTCGACCAGTCCGGCCGCGTCCGTGACCTTGCCGTCGAAGGCGCGCGCGAGGGCGTGGGCGAGGCTGCCCTCGCGCGGCGTCGAGCCGCCGATCAGGTGCGCGCGGCTGCGGCGGATGTGGTGCTGGTCCTCGGCGATGTTGGCCAGATGCGAGAAGTAGCTGAATGCGCGCACCACCTGAATGGTCTGGTCGCGGGACAAGGCGTCGAGGATGTCCTCGAGTTCGCGGCGGGCGGCGATGTCGTCGTCGCGGCGAAAACGCACCGAGTTCTGGCGGATGCGCTCGATCAGTTCGAATGCCGCCTCGCCTTGCTGGTCGCGCACGGTGTCGCCGAGCATGCGGCCGAGCAGGCGGATGTCTTCTCGCAGGGGTTCGTCTTTGTCTTGTGTCATAACGGTGCGGGTCACTGGACTTGGTTGGTCGGGTGGGCGGGCTGCGCTGCGGCTATGGCGTGGCGTTCAGTGCTCTGCGTGCTGCTTCGATCGCATTGTCGGCGTACTGTCCGTAGAAATCCGGCAGGCGCATGCCGACGATGCGCTCGCCGAGTTCGCGGCCCGCCGCATCATAGACGACCACGGTCGGCGTGAAATCCACCTTCTGGCTCCTTGCCACCTCGCGGTGAGACGTGCTCCGGCCGGCAAAGTCGACCAGCGGCGCGTCGGAATCGAGGTTCACCTGACGAAACAATGCGGTTGCCGGCGTACTCCTGGACATCGGCACCAGGTAGAGGCGGGCCTGCTCGCAGTAGCTGCAGTCGGCCTGACTGTACAGCACCACCATGGGCAGACGGTGCGCGCGCATGCGCTGCCCGTCTGCGGCCAGATCGGTGGCCGCCGGCAGCGCCGGCTGCGCGGCGCAAAGCGCGATAGGCACGCATGCTAGAATCCCGGCCAGTCTGCGCACCATCGGTGCCAACCCTGATGCTGCGTTGCGGCGATGTGCCGTTGTCAGCATGTTCGTTTCCTCTTGCGTGAGTTCCTTATCGTGAGCCAAACCGCCGTCGCCCCCGAGCGAATCGTCATCGCCACCCGAGAAAGCCGGCTCGCCCTGTGGCAGGCCGAACACGTGAAGGCAAGGCTCGAAGCATTGTATCCCGGCTGCAAGGTCGAACTGCTCGGCATGACGACGCGTGGCGACCAGATCCTCGACCGCCCGCTGGCCAAGGTCGGCGGCAAGGGGTTGTTCGTCAAGGAGCTCGAAACGGCACTGCTCGACGGCCGTGCCGACATCGCGGTGCATTCGATGAAGGACGTGCCGATGGAGATGGGAGAGGAGTTTGCGCTCGCCTGCATCTCCGAGCGAGAGGTCCCGCTCGATGCCTTCGTGGCGAATCGCTATGACAGTCTCGCCGACATGCCCCCGGGCGCGGTGGTGGGTACGTCCTCGCTGCGGCGCGAGTCGCAACTGCACGCGCAGTATCCGCATCTCGGCGTGACCAGCCTGCGCGGCAATCTCGATACCCGCCTGCGCAAGCTCGACGAGGGGCAGTACGACGCCATCATACTCGCCGCTGCCGGCCTGACGCGCCTCGGCCTGAAGGAGCGCATCCGCTCGGTGCTGCCTGCCGAGATTTCGCTGCCGGCTGCAGGCCAGGGCGCGCTCGGCATCGAATGCCTCGCCGGTCGTGTCGACCTGCAGCGCTGGCTGCAGCCGCTCAACGACGCCGATACCTCGGCCTGCGTGCTTGCCGAGCGTGCGGTGGCGCGGGCGCTCGCGGGCAGCTGCGAGGTGCCGCTCGGGGCCTATGCCGAAGTCCGTGGCGGCAAGCTGTGGCTGCGTGGTTTCGTCGCCCGGCCCGATGGCAGCCTCATCGTGCGCTCCGAGCGTGAGGGGGCTGTCGGCGAGGCCGAGCCGCTCGGACGCGCCCTGGCGGACGACCTGCGGGCACAGGGCGCCGAGGCGATCCTGGCCGAAATCGGCTGACATATCGTGCCCGTCGACTCGAACCTGAGCCTGGACACCCGCCCGCTGGCGGGGCGACGGATCGTGGTGACCCGCCCGCGCGAGCAGGCCGGGAGTCTATGCGCCGCGATTCGAGCGGCCGGCGGCGAGCCCGTTCTGTTTCCGGTGCTGGAGATCGGTCCCGCGCCTGATCCCGGGCCTCTCGAGGCCATCGCCGAGCGGCTCGACGCCTTCGATGTTGCCTTCTTCGTCAGCCCGAACGCCGTGCGTCATGCGCTCGATGTGCTGCTTGCCCGCCGCAGCTGGCCGCCAGCGCTGCGGGTCGCGACCGTGGGCAAGGGCAGCGAGCGGGTGCTGCACGAATATGGCTTTTCGGATGTTATTGCGCCGCAGGCCGGCTTCGACAGCGAGGCCGTGATTGCGCTGCCGGCGTTTGCCGCCGATGCCGTCGCCGGGCGCAGGATCCTCATCTTCCGTGGCGACGGCGGGCGCGACCTGCTCGGCGACACCTTGCGCGCCCGCGGCGCCACGGTGGAGTTCGTCACCTGTTACCGCCGTCATTGTCCCGAGGTCGATCCTGCCCCCTTCGTCGCTGCCGCCCGTGTCGGGCAGTTCGACGCCCTGCTGCTGACCAGCAGCGAGGGCGTGCGCAACCTGGCAGCGATGGTGGGCGAGGACGGCATGGTGTCACTGCGCACGATCACGGTGTTCGCATCGCATCCGCGCATTGCCGAGAATGCGCGTGAAGCCGGATTCGGCACGATCGTTGACACCCCTGCCGGGGATGACGGACTGTTGCGCGCACTTGCGAGTCACTTTGGTTAAACTCACGCCATGAACGAAGAAATCCCTGCCCTGACCCAAGCGCCCGTCCCGAACAAGACGTCCCGCAACGGCGACCCCGCGGCACCGCCCGAAACCGAGGCCGACGCGTCGGCCTCGGCGGAGGCGGCAGCGCACCCGGCGCCCGAGCCCTCTTCATCGACCGAGCCGCGGCGTTCGGCTCTCGGCTGGTGGGCATTGCTCATCGCCCTGATTGCGCTGCTGGTGGCCGGCTGGGCCGTCTGGCAGGCGAGGGCGACGCACTCGCAGGCGGGCGTGCTGCGTGAGGAGCTCGCCCAGCGACTGAACGAGGGTGGGACGGTGGCTGCCGAGGCACGCGGCATCGCGCGCCAGCAGCAGGAGACGATCGCCTCGCTGCAGGGCAAGCTGGGCGCGCTCGAGACGAAGGTGGAGGCCACCGAAGGCCAGGCCGAGGCGCTCGAGGCGCTTTATCAGGAATTCTCGCGAACCCGCGAGGACGGCGTGGTGGCCGAGATCGAGCAGGCGGTCGTCGCGGCAGCCCAGCAGCTGCAGCTCGCCGGCAACGTCGAGGCCGCCCTGATCGCGCTGCAGGGCGCCGATGCACGGCTCGCGCTGCACGACCGTGGGCAGATCGCGCCGCTGAGGCGTGCGCTGGGCAAGGATATCGAGAAGCTCAAGCTGCACCCGGTGATCGACGTGCCCGGCATGGCGCTGCGACTCGAGCGCCTGCTCGAGCGCGCCGACGCCATGCCGCTGGCCTTCGAGCGCGAGCTTGCCGCCGACGCCGCCGACGTTCCGTTCGCCGCCGAGGCGGCTGCGGAAGGAGAAGACTGGCTTGCCAAGACACGCCGCGTTGCCACCGAGCTCGCGGTCGAGGTGTGGAGCGAAGTGCGCTCGCTGGTGCGCGTCGAGCGTCTGGACGGTGCCGAGCCGGTGCTGCTGGCGCCGGCGCAGAGCAGCTTCCTGCGCGAGAACCTGAAGATTCGCCTCCTCACGGCCCGGCTCGCGCTGCTGGCCCGTGACGGACGTACCTATGCTGCCGACCTCGCCCAGGCGCGGCAGTGGGTCGAGCGCTTCTTCGACAAGGGGGACGCGCGCGTGCAGGCTGCGCTCGAGGAGCTCAAGGCGCTCGAGGCGATCAAGGTCACGAGCGAAGTGCCGATGCTCACCGAGAGCTTCGCCGCGCTGCGGAAACTGCAGGTCGGCGGTGACCGCAGCCTGCCGGCCGAGCCTCCGCAGGCCGCTACTCCGCAGGCCGCTACTCCGCAGGCCGCTACTCCGCAGGCTGCACCGGCGTCGCCGCCCGCGCCCGCGTCGCCCGCGCCGGCGGCAAACGATCCGGCCGGCGGTGCGCCCGCCGCGCCGCACTGAAGGGGGTAGCGATGCGTGCTGTGATCTGGCTTATCGCTATATTCGCCCTGGCCGTCGGTCTTGCGATGGTGGCCGGCGTCAATGATGGATACGTTCTGTTCGTCCTGCCACCGTGGCGGGCCCAGCTGACGCTGAACTTCGTCATCGTGCTGCTGCT
>JBFGZP010000230.1:0-5647 GCA_041586695.1 Thauera sp. | reverse complement strand
TCGCGCCTGCGCGAATCCTTCGGCGGCGGGATGTCGCGCCGCTTCCTGGTCGGCGAAGACATCGCCAACCTCGACATGGCGCGCTCGGCAGGTGCCGAAGCTCGTGCCGCGGTGTGGGCCGAGGCGCGAGCCCCCGGCGGAACCCTTGCGGGTGAGGCGCGGGTCGCCGGCGCTGCCGACGAGGTAGTTCCCTCTTCTCCGACAGAAGCACGTGCCCGCATCGATGAAGTGGAACCGTCACCGGCGACACAGCGTGACGCCGCGGTGCGGGAGAGCGGAGGCATGGAAAGCGCCGATCTCTCACCGCGCCAGGTCGCGGACGAGCTTGCCTACGTCGACGAGCATCCTGGACTCGTTCGCGGCGACGCACCGAATCGACGCGCTTCGGTGGGCGAACATGAGATCGTCGAGCACCCCGCGCCCGGGATGCCGGGTGGCGTGGCCTGTGCCCGGCACTCGAACGGCGGCTTGCCCGTGCCATGCCCGTCCAGTCTTGGAGCAGGACCGAGCGCTCCGGGGACGTCGCTGAACCGCTTGCAGCGTGCGCGTTTGCGCCGATTGGGCGAGGAGTTACACGAGCATGGGCTTGGTTGGGACGATCTCGGGCTGGCGGACGAGGCGGCCGTAGCAAGGCATTTCGCCGGCTATGCCAGTGCGGACGATGCCATTGCGGCGCTTCAGGCTCGCGCCCGGCGATCCATGGACATCCGAGGCGCTCATGCCGAAGCGCAGCAGACCCGCACCGCACATGTGGACGAACGAACCCTTGTCCCCGAAACGGCGGAAGGTACGGGGACAAGGGTCGAGCCCCGCGTCGATGTGCCGGAGGGGCAGCGTCTGCCGCGGCCAACCGACGTACCGGATGCGAACTACGGTGGCAGTTGGGGCGGAGAGCGCGGCAATTCCGAATGGTTCTCGGACGTTCAGGCGGTAAATGACGTAACCGGTTACCGGCCGATCGAGTTCGTGGGCGGGGAGCCGGTATTCCTGCCCTGGGCCGAGGAACGTGCCATCCTGAACAACATGAGCGGCATTGACCACATCGACTTTGCTGCTGCTGATCGGGCATTGTTGCGTCAGCATCCCGGGCGCTGGCCCAACCAATCGGCGGTTGCCCGCTGGCGCAGCTCTCGGCGGCTCACCTGGCACCACGAGCCGGACCTCGAATCGATGACCCTGGTTCCCATGGATCTCCATGGCAACGTGCCGCACATCGGTGGAGCGTCACCGGCGCGTGGCGGGGCAAGGCCCGAGAGTGCTGCGCCCTTCGAGACGTCGCCGCTATGAACAAGGGCGAAACATCGCCAATGCAGAGAGGGTCGGATCTGATGGAGAAACGGGGGGAGGGCAAGCGCTGGGTCGTGGACTTCGGCCAACTGGGAAATGGTGTGCGGCTCGCGATCGCGATCGCAGTCACATGCGCAGTCGCGGCGCTTGCCTGGCTCGTGGGCGGTGACGACCCCGTGCCCGCCTGGATCAGCGAAGGGCTCGTTCCTGCGCTAGGCTGGATCTATCTGGCGCTGCTGGTGGTGGCCGGTTTGCATGTCCTGCGCAGGCGCCGGGCATCGGTTGAGCATAAGGAGGACGAGAAGCGATGACCTTCAAGTCACGTTCGAATATGGGCGAGGGCGCCAGATCGTCCGCGAAGACCGTCGTCCGAGGGGGCTCGCGGGGCGGCACGCCGCGCTTCCTCCGCGGGCCACAGGGTGCGCAAGTTGCCGACAAGGGCATCCCCGGTATCACCACGCAGACGGACTCGAGGTCTGCCGGCACAGGCGTTCCCGCCTTTCTCCTGAAGCCGACGCCCGTCACCACGACGACACTCGGCTCGCCTGGCGATCGCTTCGAATTGGAGGCGGACCGGGCGGCCAGGCAGGTCGGGGCCAGGCAGGAGTCGGATCCGCTGCACGAGGCCGCCGCGCCGGTGCCGCCACGCGCGCAAGCTGCAGCACCTGCGAGCGGTCCGTCTGCGCTTCTAGGTCGCAGCGGGCGCCCGCTCGACGCCGACACCCGCAGCTTCATGGAACAAAGATTCAGTGCGGACTTCAGCCATGTGCGGGTTCACACGGACGGGCAGGCGGCGCAGTTGAACCGTGATCTGCGGGCCAATGCCTTCACACAGGGAAACGACATCTTCTATGGCCGGGGTCGTGGGCCCGGGCGCGACGAACTGACCGCGCACGAACTCGCCCACGTGGTCCAGCAGTCGGGCGGCTCGCGCGATAGTGCGGTCGGCCCGCTCTCGGCGCGATCCGGTCCGACGCCGATCCAGTGCAGCTTTACCGGCAGCTACCTGATTCCCGGAAGTACCGACGGAGCGTTCGAAATCGACCTGCAGACCCGTGAGGGCGCGCCGGCGGCGAAAAGCGGTCTGGACGGATATATCCGTTTCGTCCCCGCGCCTGGCGCACCGAACTCGAATGTCATCGCGATCACGCAGGTTGTGCGACTCACCGATGCCGGTGGAGCCGACGTCGATCCCTCTTCGATGCCTGCGGCGCAAGCACCCCGCGGCGCTTTGGGCACGCCCGGCGTACGAACCGAGGAAGACGCGCTGCGCGGCGTGGAGGGTGGTTTCTTCACCGATGTCCATCACCGCCCGAACTCGACGAGTCCCGGCGTGCCGCAAGGAAGCCCGCTGTCGCCGCGCTACCCCTTCCAGCCCGCGGCCCCGGGCACCACTGGCGTTGCAGGGCAGACCGCGCAGCCGGACATATACGGCGGCGGCATCGGCGGCGTAGTCGGCCAGACCCCCGGCTTCAAGCGGTCCGACGATCCCGCGGATATCCGATCGGCGGCAATGTATGATTTTCCGGGCACGTCCAGCGCCACCGCCAATCTGGATTTCACCTTCGAGTCGGTCGCACTCGGCGAAGACACGAGTGTCGTTTATGGCGGCGTAAACTGGGGTTTCGGCCTGCGTGCCGGTTCGGTAGTGAACGAGCACCTAAGTGTCGCCCCCGGCCAGTCGGCCACCTTCGACGAGGCGCTCGAACGCCATCGCGATTTCTATGTGCACGAGCCGGTGACCTTCTATTTCGGCTTCGACAACGATGCGCTGAGCGCGGCCGAGGCCGCCAAGATCGACACCTTCCTCCCGTATCTGACCCGCAATCCGGACGTGGAACTCTCGCTTGAAGGTTTCGCGGATCAGGTCGGAGGAGCAAGCGACTACAACCTCGACCTGTCGCTGCGACGCGCGCAATCCGTCGAGGCCGGGCTCCTTGCCAGGGGCGTCGCCGCCGCACGCATCAACGGCATCATCATCGGCCGCGGAGCCTCGACGTCGGCAACGGCCAATGCCGGCACGGGAGATCAGGGGGGCGATGCAGCGGTCGGTGCCGATCAACGCCGCGAGGCGAACCGCTGGGCCAATCGTCGAGTCGTCCTGAGCTTCAGCCATGTCCCCGCGACGCCCTGACAACCGCACGGCCGACGAGTTGGTCGCGGCCCTGTCCGCGGACCAGTTCAATGACCGGGCGCTGGCGCTGGCCGAACTCGTTCGTCGGGGCCGGGAAAGCACGCCCGCGCTGGTCGGCGCATTTACAGCCGCTCGCGGCGAGCTTCGAGCCAGAATTGCGCAGGGGCTGGCCGAAATCTCCGACCCATCCACCGCGGACCTGCTTGCCGGCATGGTGGATGACCCTGACGAGCAGGTGCGAGCGCGCGGTGCGCAAGGGCTCGTCCGATTGGGGGACCCGCGCGCCCTCGACGCGCTGCTGCGCACGATCGACGACTATCCGGACATTCTGCGTGAGCCGGATACGCTGTCCACGGATGGTCTGACCGACCTCGGGCCCTCGGTACTGCCCCGGGTCGTGCCGCTGCTCAAGGCGCCCGGTCAGATGACGCGGGCACGTGCCTTCCTGATTGTCCGCCGGCTTGTTCCCCGGGTGATTGCGGACCGCGGTTGGCAGGAACTGTGGGTTGAGCTCGGGCGGTACCTGCCCGACGCTCCCGAAGAGCAGCGGGACGGTGCCGCGGATCAGTGGATCGCGTGGGTCGATCGGCACTCTTTCTGAGCCGCGTGCGGCCCGAACGTGGCTCGGGAGACTTGCGCCCCGTCGCGCTTTCGATCTGCGGGGTGGTGCTACGCGCAGTGCTGTCGAAATGGGGGTGTTCGGCATGCGCTGCCGTGGTGCGCCGTTGCGTTCAATCGCCAGCGATTGCCCACGCCGATAACCCGGTTCCCGGGCTGCGTCGCCCCCCGGCGGGCGCAGTCCCGATCGCTGCTCGCATCGGTCATTACGGGCAGTCTGTTCCGCTCTGGAGATGTAAAGCTGTTTGACCATCGTGGGCGCCTAATCTAAACCTAACGGGTGTCGGCAAGAACCGGATGGGATGCCATGTTATGCGCATGTCTTTGAATCGGAGCAGCACGAGAGGGGGAGGGCCCACGGATGCCGGAGGACCCGGCGCGGTAGCGGAGGGTGCAGGCCTGGAGCGCTTCGGCCTGCTGGGTACCGCTCCACCCTTTGTCGCCGCGATGAAGCAGGTGCGCCGATTCGCCGAGACCGCGGCGCACGTGGTGATCGGGGGAGAAACCGGCACGGGCAAGGAGCTCGTGGCGCGGGCGATCCATTACCTCGGCCATCGGCAGTACAAGCCCTTCGTCCCGGTCAATTGCGGTGCGTTGCCCGACAATCTGATGGAGAACGAGCTGTTCGGTCATGCCCGCGGTGCGTTCACCGACGCCCGCGAGAGCCAGCCGGGCATGGTCGGGGGCGCCCACGGTGGCACGCTTTTCCTCGACGAGATCGAATGCCTCTCGCAGAAGGGGCAGGTGGCTCTGTTGCGCTTCCTCCAGGACGGAAACTACCGGCCGCTCGGTTCGCTGAAGGAGATCCCGGCCGACGTCCGCGTGATCGCCGCCAGCAACCGGAGTTTCGAGGATCTGGTGCGCGACGGCAGCTTCCGTCAGGACTTGCTCTATCGGCTCGCCATCATGTCGGTCCACCTGCCGCCGCTGCGGGACCGCGGCGAGGACGTCGCACCTCTTATCGGTCACTTTCTCGAGCGCTTCGCCCTGCAATACGATCGCCCGGTGCCGCGGGTCGATCCAGCTACGTATGAGGCGGCCCTGTCATACGACTGGCCCGGAAACATCCGTGAACTCGAAAACACGGTGCATCGCCAATTCCTGCTGGCCGAGAACGACGTGCTGCTGCTCGAACTGCCCGGGGAAGCCGACTGCGCCACACGCCATCGGAACGACGGGCCTGGCGACGAGGAGGGAAGCGCCCGGCTGGCATCGATGGACATGAGGACGGCGAAGTTCGAGGTGATCGAACGCTTCGAGCGTGACTATCTCGAGACGATGATTGCCGCGACCCAGGGGAACGTTTCCGAGGCCGCACACCGGGCGGGAAAGGAGCGACGCGCATTCGGGAAGCTGTTGAAGAAGTACGGGATCGATCGGGGGCGTTACTGTCCCGGTTAGATGCGCCCGAACCACTTCAGCAACAATCCGCACCTCACTTTCGCAGTTTACATAATGCACATTATGTCGTTTTCCGTAATAGATCTTCCCGCCATGTATAATCCGGCCCGCCTCTGGCTGGTTCGGGTCTGCGGGGGTGGCGGAATTGGTAGACGCACTGGATTTAGGTTCCAGCGCCGCAAGGCGTGAGAGTTCGAGTCTCTTCCC
>JBFGZP010000229.1:0-5647 GCA_041586695.1 Thauera sp. | reverse complement strand
CTTTTCCGCTTGAATCCCTTAGCATGGTCGGCGTGCTGATACAGGGGCCGGTCTCACATGCGCTGGTGCGGGCCGACAAGAGCCTTTACCAGGTCAAGGTAGGGAATTACATGGGACAGAACTTCGGCGTCGTCACGCGCGTAAGTGAGTCGGAAGTGACGCTGCGCGAGTTGGTCGAAGACATAAGTGGCGACTGGGTCGAGCGCACCAGTTCACTGCTTTTGCAGGAGCGGCAGGAGGCCGGAAAATGAAACACAGCATCGGAATGCTGCTGCTCGCAGCCGTAATCGCCGCCGTCATCCCCGCACGCGTAGCTCTTGCGCAGCAGGCCGCGGAGGAACAGGCCCTCTCCAACCAGATCGAGTCGCTCGAGGTGGCCGAGCAGGGGGGCACGCTCTACGTCAGGCTCTCGCTCAAGGAGCCGCTCGCCAACCCGCCGGCGAGCTTCAGCGTTGCCAATCCTGCGCGCATCGCGTTCGACTTCCCCGACACCGCCAACGCGCTCGGGCGCTCGGCGCAGACCATCGAGCAAGGTGACCTGCGTAGCGCCAATATCGTCCAGGCGGGCAATCGCACGCGTCTGGTGCTCAATCTGGTCAAGATGAGCCCGTACGAAACACGGATCGACGGACGCAACATCGTCATCGCCATCACGCCTGCGAGCATGCAGACCTCGCAGGCGACAGCGACCTCCCAGGCCTACGGCAACTTCGCCGAGGCGCGGGCGGCCGCGACCAGTGGCCAGAGCGTTCGCGACATCAACTTCCGTCGCGGCAAGGACGGCGAGGGCCGCGTGATCGTCGATCTGGCCAGTCCCGATACCGGTATCGACATCCGTCAGCAGGGCGGCAACCTGGTGGTGGATTTCCTCAAGGCGTCGCTGCCCGAGCACTTGCGCCGTCGCGCCGACGTCACCGATTTCGCCACCCCGGTGACCTCGATGACGGCGCAGCAGCAAGGCGACAACGTGCGCCTGGTGATCACGCCGAACGGCTTGTGGGAGCACAACGCCTACCAGAGCGACACCCGCTTCGTGCTCGAGGTCAAGCGCGTGATCGAGGACCCGAACAAACTGGTGCAGGGCGGCCGTGGCCAGTACCAGGGCGAGAAGCTGTCACTGAACTTCCAGAACATCGACGTGCGCTCGGTGCTGCAGGTGATCGCGGACTTCACCAACTTCAACATCATCACCTCCGACTCCGTGCAGGGCAATCTGACCCTTCGCCTCAAGGACGTGCCCTGGGACCAGGCGCTGGACATCATCCTGCAGGCCAAGGGCCTGGACATGCGCAAGAACGGCAATGTCATCTGGATCGCGCCGGGTGACGAACTTGCAGCGCGCGAAAAGCTCCAGCTCGAGGCCAAGGCGCAGATCGGCGACCTCGAGCCACTGCAGACCGAGAGCTTCCAGGTCAACTACCACAAGGCGAAGGAGATTTTCGACTTCCTCAAGAGCAAGGATCAGACGATGCTCTCGAAGCGCGGCAGCGTGGTGGTCGACGAGCGCAGCAACAAGATATTCGTCACTGACGTGGCAGCGCGCCTGCAGTCGCTGCGCCGCTTGGTTACCGAAATCGACGTTGCTCCTCGCCAGGTGTTGATCGAGGCGCGCATCGTCGAGGCGAACAAGACGTTTTCCCGTGATCTCGGCGTGAGATTGGGTTACGGCAATCGGGGAAATGCGTCGATTGGGAGCAAGGCGAAGCTTGGCTTCGGTTCTTCCCAATTCGGCTCGTTCAATGAGGATGGCACCATAAACACCGACGAGGATTCGCCAGTTACGACTCTCATCCGTCGCGTCGGGGAGTCTGCGACGAGTGGCGATAATTTCCGCAAGAGCGGTTTCGGCGTCCTCAACATGACGCTTTTCAGTAGCGGCCTGTCGCGCTTTCTGAATCTGGAATTGCAGGCGCTGGAGTCGGATGGTCGTGGTCGTGTCGTGTCGAGCCCGCGCGTGCTGACAGCCAACCAGGTCGAGGCCTCGATCGAGCAGGGCACGGAGATTCCCTACCAGGAGGCGACCAGTTCCGGGGCAACCAGCGTGTCGTTCAAGAAGGCGGTTCTCTCGCTCAAGGTGAAGCCGCAGATCACGCCGGACGGTCGGCTGCAATTGTCCATCGAGGTGAACAAGGATCGCCCGCTATACGAAAATGCACTTCTCAACGTTCCTCCGATCGAGACCAAGAACGTCAAGAGCGAGGTGCTCATCGAGAACGGCGGGACAGTCGTGATCGGGGGGATCTACGAGGAAGAGGATACGAACGCCGTCGATCAGGTGCCTCTGCTGGGCGATATCCCGGTGCTGGGGCACTTGTTCAGGTCTCAGAGCAAGGTCTCGAATCGCAAGGAGTTGCTGATCTTCATCACGCCGCGCATCGTGTCCGACGCGCTCACGCTTCGATAAGCCATTCAAGCTGCTGATACAATGCAGGGGCGGGCATCCGGGAAGGGTGCCCGCCCTTTTTCATCTGGACTTCCGGCGAATCGCGCGTGAGCTGCTTGATACTGATCGGCATGATGGGGGCCGGCAAGACGACCGTCGGCAAGGAGCTGGCGCGCCGTCGCAAGATGCGCTTCGCCGACTGCGACCACGAAATCATCGCCCGCACCGGTGTGAGCATCCCGACCATCTTCGAGATCGAGGGCGAAACCGGCTTCCGCAAGCGCGAAACGCAGATGATGGACGAGCTCACAAGCGAGCCCGATATCGTCATCGCCACGGGCGGTGGCGTCGTGCTTGATCCGGTCAATCGCGAATTGCTGTCCAGGCGCGGCGTCGTGATCTACCTCAACGTTCCGCCCCAGATCCTGTGGGAGCGCACCCGGCACGACCGCAACCGCCCGCTGCTGCAGGTCGACAACCCGCGCCAACGCATCGAGGAGTTGCACCAGACGCGTGATCCGCTCTATCGCGAGACCGCCGATCTGATCATCGACGGCGGCCGCGGCAATCCGGGGGCGATGGTGCGCCAGATCGAGAGCGCCCTGCAAAAGTTCAGGAATCAGAAATGCGAACACTGAAGGTCGCCCTGGGCGATCGCGCCTATTCGATCCATATCGGCCGCGGCCTGCTGGCCCAGGCGGATCTGATCCTGCCTCATCTGAGGACGCCTCGCGTCGCCATCGTCACCAACGAATGCGTCGGCCCGCTCTACCTCGCGCGTTTGCGCGGCGCCCTGGAGGCGGCCGGTGTCGGCGTCACGGCGGTGAGCTTGCCAGACGGCGAGTCGCACAAGGACTGGGCGACCCTGAACCTTATCTTCGATGCGCTGTTGTCGCAGCGCTGCGAGCGCTCGACGACCCTGATCGCGCTCGGTGGCGGCGTTGTCGGCGACATGGGCGGCTTCGCCGCCGCGACCTATCAGCGCGGCATGCCCTTCATCCAGGTCCCGACCACGCTGCTGGCGCAGGTCGATTCCTCCGTTGGCGGCAAGACGGCGATCAACCACCCGGCGGGCAAGAACATGATCGGCGCCTTCTACCAGCCCAGGCTGGTGCTTGCCGACATCGACACCCTCGCCACGCTGCCGCCGCGCGAGCTCTCGGCCGGCCTGGCCGAGGTGATCAAGTACGGCCTGATCCGCGACATCGCCTTCCTCGACTGGCTCGAGCAAAATCTCGAGCGCCTGGTCGCGCGCGACCCGGAGGCGCTCGCCTGGGCGATCGAGCGCTCCTGCCGCAACAAGGCCGAGGTCGTGGCCGCCGACGAGACGGAGCAGGGCGAGCGCGCGCTGCTTAATCTCGGCCACACCTTCGGTCATGCGATCGAGACTGGCCTCGGCTACGGCGAGTGGCTGCACGGCGAGGCTGTCGCCGCCGGCGCCATGATGGCAGCGGAGCTTTCGCGTCGGCTCGGCTGGCTGAGCGAGACCGATGTCGCTCGCGCGGCAGCGCTGTTCGAGCGAGCCGGCCTGCCCGTATGGGGGCCGAAGCTCGGCGCCACGCGTTACCTCGAGCTGATGTCCCACGACAAGAAGGTCGAGGCGGGGCGGCTGCGCCTGATACTGCTGCAGGCGATCGGCAAGGCGGTGGTCCATGGTGAGGCGCCGCGCGCCGAAATCGAGGCGGCAATCGAGGCGCGCTGCCGGTGAGTCAGCTGTACGAACTGGCCGCCTACGCCGTTTCGGAAGCGGACTCGCGCGGTCGCCGGCATGCCGAGCCGGCGGCAGTGGCGCGCGGCGAGTTCCAGCGTGATCGCGACCGGATCGTGCATTCCACCGCCTTTCGCCGGCTCGAGTACAAGACCCAGGTCTTCGTCAATCACGAGGGCGACCTCTTTCGCACGCGCCTGACCCACAGCATCGAGGTCGCCCAGATCACGCGCAACATCGCGCGCGAACTGCGGCTCAATGAGGATCTCGCCGAGACTGTCGCGCTCGCTCACGACCTCGGTCATACGCCCTTCGGCCATGCCGGGCAGGAGGCGCTGAATGCGTGCATGAAGGCTTACGGTGGTTTCGAGCACAACCTGCAGTCGCTGCGTACCGTCGATCTGCTCGAGGACCGTTACGCCGCCTTCGATGGCCTGAATCTGCTGTTCGAGACGCGCGAAGGCATCCTCAAGCACTGTTCGCGTGCCAACGCCCGGCAACTCGGCGAGATCGGGCAGCGCTTCATCGATGGAACCCAGCCCTCGCTCGAGGCCCAGCTTGCCAACCTGGCCGACGAGATCGCATACAACAACCATGATGTCGACGACGGATTGCGCTCGGGCCTGATCACGCTCGATCAGCTCGACGACGTGGCGATCTTCGCCGCCCAGCGCCGTGAGGCGGAGACCCGCTGGCCAGGGCTCACCGGGCGCAAACTGATCAACGAAACCGTGCGCCGGATGATCCACATCATGGTGCTCGACCTGATCGGCCAGACGCGGACCAATATCGCCGCCGCCGGCGTGGGGACGCTTGCCGACGTGCACGCAGCCCCGCGGCTGGTGGCCTATTCCGACGTGCTGTCGCCGCAGTTGCGTGAGCTCAAGCTGTTCCTGCGCGACAACCTTTACCAGCACTATCAGGTGCTGCGCATGACGAACAAGGCGCGCCGCATCGTCACCGAACTCTTCGATGCCTTCATGGCCGACCCGCACATCCTGCCGCCGCAATATCAGGTGATGGCGGGCGAGGACAAGCCGCGCGCGATAGCCGATTACATCGCCGGAATGACCGACCGCTACGCCATCAAGGAGCACCGGCGCTTGTTCGCCGTTGGCGAAATCCATTGATTTATCATGGACTTGCCGCAGCGCAAAAAATTCTTGAATCGAGACTTTCACGCGCGTATAGTCGGTCATCCGCTTGTGTGTATTGATGCGGCCCGCTTTTTTGCGCGGTTGCGAAGCCGGTGTGCGCGCACGCCCGGCTTTCTTGTGCCCGCTCGCTTCATGCGGCGGGTGTGATTAGCGGCGCGAGTCGCCCGAACCCTTGTCGGCTGTCTGCCGGCGAATGTGTTGTGTCGAGGAAGAACGAAATGGATCTCCCCCAAAAGCAGGGTCTGTACGACCCGGCGAACGAACACGATGCCTGTGGCGTGGGTTTCATCGCCCACATCAAGGGCAGGAAATCCCACGACATCATTCTGCAGGGCCTCGAGATCCTCAAGAATCTCGACCACCGCGGCGCGGTGGGTGCCGATCCGCTGCAGGGCGATG
>JBFGZP010000228.1:0-5647 GCA_041586695.1 Thauera sp. | reverse complement strand
TCCGCCCCACCCGGCGCGGCCGGCATTTTCTCAATGATCTGCTGCAGGTGTTCTTGCGGAGCTGAGAGGGGGTCCGCCGAAAATCCTGTTGTTCAAGTCGAGCATCTTGCGTAGCAGATTCGAACGGTTTGCCAGGCTGGAGAGAAACCCCGCTACGCCTTCCCGATAGATCCGCGTGGCCTCCATGCAAACAAGGTCCGCCTCGACAGCCTGCTTTTCAGCCACTGCCGCAATCGCTCGAGGCCCGCCGGGCCGTTCTTGCCCACCTTGTGACGGATTTCGGTGTCGGGCCGGCGCAGGGCGCAATCGAGGTCGGCGACATCGATACCCAAGTGGTACGTGTGCATGACGACTCGTCCCGTGATCCAAGCCTGTAGGTGCGGGCTGCCGGCAAGCCGGGCCAAGGCTACTGTCCGATCTTTGCGCGAGGGGAGCGGTCGCTGCACGCATCTGCGCTACGAGCCAGTTGCCCGAGGGCGGGCAGGGACGCCGCCCGCTCTGTCCGGGGTGCCCCCAGGGTTGCGGCGCTCGGTGGAAGCCTCGTAGCGGGACCGATGGTCGGACTGATCCGACTGAAGATCAAGATACAGGGTGGACTTCAGCCGGCCAGCTGCTTCCCGGCGAAGGTTCGACCGCCGATGGCAGCTTGAAGCCGGCCCTGCGAATCCGGTCCTAGCCCTGATTGGCGAGGCGTTCGACGAAATCCACCACCGTGCCCACGGTCGCGAAGGAGCTGCCGTCGATCTCGTCGTCCGGAACGACGACATCGAAGCGCTCCTCGATGGACTGGATCACCGCGATCACCGCCATGGAGTCCAGCTCCGGCAGGCTGCCGAGCAGGGGCGTGTCGGCATCGAAGGCCAACCCGCGACCATCTAGGTTCAGCACCTCGTCGAGCAGGACCAGGACTTCTTGCTGGATTCTCAAGGGAACTCTCTCTCCACAGCGGGGAAGACGAGCCCGCGCCCAAGGCGCCGGCCCTCAAACGCGCGCATTATACTTGCCAGCCGGTCAATGCTTGCGAAGCGCGGCAAAAGTCCCCATGAACGCCCCACACCTCGTGCACGAACTCGTCCTCGCCGCCGCCATGCGCAGCGCCGGAGCCACCGCCCTCACCAGCGGCCAGACGAACCTCTCCTACGCCGAGTTGCATGAGCAGTGCAACCGCTGCGCCAGCGGCCTGCGGGCGTTCGGTCTTGCCCGCGGCGAGCGCGTTGCCATCTATCTCGACAAGCGGCCCGAGTGCGTCGTCGCCGCCTTCGGCGCCACCGCGGCCGGCGGCGCCTTCGTGCCGGTCAATCCGCTGCTCAAGGCCGAGCAGGTGGGCTACATCCTGCGCGACTGCAACGTCCGTGTGCTGGTCACCAGCGCCGAGCGCCTCGCCGCGCTGCAGCCGGTGCTCGCCAATTGCCACGACCTGCGCCAGGTCGTCGTCGTCGGCGAGCCCAGGGCGCTGCCAGAGGTCGAGGGCGCCAGCGTGCATCGCTGGGCCGAACTCGACAGCGCACCGGCGCAGGCCGGCCACCGCGTCATCGACGGCGACATGGCCGCCATCCTCTACACCTCCGGCAGCACCGGCCGACCCAAGGGCGTGGTGCTGTCCCACCGCAACATGGTCGTCGGCGCGCGCAGCGTCGCCCAGTACCTCGGCAACCATGCGGGCGACACCCTGCTCGCCGCCCTGCCGCTGTCCTTCGACGCCGGCTTCTCGCAGCTCACCACCGCCTTCAGCGTCGGCGCGCGCGTCGTGCTGCTCAACTACCTGCTGCCGCGCGACGTGCTCAAGGCGGTCGAGCGGGAAAAGGTCACCGGCCTCACCGCGGTGCCGCCGCTGTGGATCCAGCTCGCCCAGCTCGACTGGCCCGCCGGCACCGATACGCACCTGCGCTACATCGCCAACACTGGCGGACGCATGCCGCTCGAGACCCTCGGCCGCCTGCGCGTGCGCCTGCCCGACACCAGGCCCTTCCTGATGTATGGCCTCACCGAGGCCTTCCGCGCCACCTATCTGCCACCGGACGAGGCAGAGCGCCGGCCCGACTCCATCGGCAAGGCCATCCCCAACGCCGAGGTGCTGGTGCTGCGCGAGGACGGCAGCGAATGCGCGCCCAACGAACCCGGCGAACTGGTGCAGCGCGGCGCCCTGGTGGCGATGGGCTACTGGAACGACCCGGAAAAGACCGCCGAGCGCTTCAGGCCGCTGCCTGCGCAGGCCCCGGGGCGCGAGCCCGGTCTCGTCCAGCCGGAGATCGCGGTCTTCTCCGGCGACACCGTGCGCCGCGACGACGAAGGCTTCCTCTACTTCATCGGCCGCCGCGACGAGATGATCAAGACCTCGGGCTACCGCGTCAGCCCGACCGAAGTGGAGGAGATCGTCTACGCGACCAGGCTGGTCGGCGAATGCGCCGCCTTCGGCGTCGCCCACGACACCCTGGGGCAGAGCATCACCGTCGTCGCCACGCACCCGCCCGACGGCACGCTCGACACCGCCGCCCTGCTCGCCGCCTGCCGCAGCCGCATGCCCGCCTACATGGTCCCGAGCCGCATCGAAGTGCGAGAAGAGCCCCTGCCGCGCAACCCGAACGGGAAGATCGACAGGAAGGCGCTGGCGGAGGGGAAGCCCTGGACCGGGGGCATCAGCGCCGTTTGAAGGCCTGCGATGATCCTTGCGCAATGATGCGAGCCGATGGGCCGTCGAACCCTGGCACGCACTGCCCACCGACCTGCGCGGCCGCCGACACCGGGATTCGCGTGGAAGTCAACCCCGGAACGACCCGGATGACGATCGGACAATGAACGATTCCAATTCCGCAGCAAGCGGGCAACGCCCTAGAATGGACACGGATTCCCTTCGCGCCAAGTGCGATACATGCGAGGAACCAAGCCCCTACGGGACGGCGTTCCGCTACCCGTCGGACACGCCCGATCCGGGCCCTGATGACGCAGCAGATGCCCTTAACCTGGCAGCCGTGATCATCAGCGCGACGAAACAGTTCTCGAGAAACGATTCCCCGAATAGCCACACGCCCCGATGACAAGCTCGACGCCCGCCAAGGCCGCCCCCATCCACGCCCCCATGGACCAGTTCCCCGTCGAACAGGGCGAACTCGTCATCGGCGGCATGCCCCTCGGCCGACTGGCGGCGCGCGTCGGGCGCACGCCCTTCTATGCTTACGACCGCGGCCTGCTGACGCAGCGGGTGCGCGAGCTGCGTATTGCCCTGCCGCCGCAGATCAAGCTGCACTATGCGATGAAGGCCAACCCGATGCCGGCGCTGGTCTGCCACATGGCGGGCCTCGTCGATGGCATCGACGTGGCCTCGGCGGCCGAGCTGCGCGTGGCGCTCGATGCCGGCACCGATCCGCATGAGATCAGCTTCGCCGGCCCGGGCAAGCAGGACGCCGAGCTGCGCCAGGCGGTGGCTGCCGGCATTCTGGTCAACGTCGAGTCCTTCCGCGAGCTCGCCCCGCTGGCCGAGGCCTCGCAGGCGCTGGGCCTGCCGGCACGGGTGGCGGTACGGGTGAATCCGGATTTCGAGCTGCGTGGCTCGGCGATGAAGATGGGCGGCGGCCCCAAGCAGTTCGGCGTCGATGCCGAGCAGGTGCCGGCGCTACTGGCCGAGATCGCCCGTCACGGCCTGGCCTTCGAAGGCTTCCACCTCTTCGCCGGCTCGCAAAACCTCAAGGCCGAGGCCATCGTCGAAGCGCAGAAGAAGAGCTTCGAACTCGCCCTGCGCCTCGCCGGGGCCGCACCGGGCCCGGTGAAGTTCCTCAACCTCGGCGGCGGCTTCGGCATCCCGTACTTCCCCGGCGAGCAGCGCCTCGATCTGGCCCCGATCGGCGAAAACCTCGCGTCCATCGCCGGCGAAGCCGAACGCTCGATGCCGAATGTCCAGCTCGTCCTCGAGCTCGGCCGCTACCTGGTGGGCGAAGCCGGCGTCTATGTCTGCCGCGTCATCGACCGCAAGGTCTCGCGCGGCCACACTTACCTCATCACCGACGGCGGCCTGCACCACAACCTGTCCGCGAGCGGCAACTTCGGCCAGGTGATACGCAAGAACTACCCGGTCGCCATCGGCAACCGCATCGGCGAGCCGACCCACCCGCCGGTATCGGCCGTCGGCCCGCTGTGCACTCCCCTCGACCTCATCGCCGACCGCATGACGCTGCCGGACGCACACATCGGCGACTACGTCGTCGTCTTCCAGTCCGGCGCCTACGGCGCCAGCGCCAGCCCGCACGGATTCCTGAGCCACCCGGAGGTGATCGAAGCGCTGGTATGAAGCGCCGCGCCCTCGCAACCGCCCAAGGTCGGCTGAAGCCGACGCTGCGAGGGCACCCGCAGGAAGGTGCTCAGCCGCGCAGCTTCGGGTTCAGAGTGTAGGTGCCGGTGAGCGTCGCCTCGGCGAGGACGCGGCCCTCGAGCGCGATGCGCAGGTCGGGGCCACTGAAGCGCTCGTCCATCGCCACGCGGTCCACGTCCAGCGCATACAGCGTGAAAATGTAGCGGTGCAGCAGTTCGTCGTTCCACGGCGGACAGGGGCCGTCGTAGCCATGGTAGTCGCCGCGCATCGCATCGTCGCCGGCGAACCAGGAGGTGTAGTCGTTGATCCCCTGGCACGCACCCAGTGCGGCCGTCGGCCCCGGCTTGCCGCGCGGCGTGACCTCGCTGGAGAACTGGCCGGCCGCGATCTCGCGCAGGTCGCCGGGCAGGTTGGCAATGACCCAGTGGAAAAAATCGACCCGCGGCAGCTTCGCCGGCACGCTGCGGCCTTCCTGGTTCACGTCGTCGCCGCGGCTGGGCACGTCGGGATCGTGACAGATCAGCGCGAAGGAGCGGGTGCCGGCTGGAACGTCGGTCCACGCCAGCTGCGGATTGCGGTTGCTGCTCAGCGCCACATGGCCTTCTTCGGCCGGGATGCAGAATGCGAACTCGCCCGGAATCGCAGCGCCTTCCTTGAAGCTCTGGCTCGTCAGTTTCATGGGGTGTTCTCCTTGCTCGGTGGCAAAAAAACCGTTCGACGCAGGCGGGCCCGGTCTCTCAGGGCGCCTCGCACAGGCAATGCGCATAGATGTGGCGCGGGTCGTTCCACAGCAGCAGCGACCTCGCCGACGCCTGCAGGTCGGTGAGCAAGCCGGCGAGCGCGCCCTCGGCCGGCTGCAGCCGCGGCGACCAGCTCTCGGCGAAGTGCATGAAGCGTTGCAGCAGCCGCTGGCGCAGGGACATCGCCGCCTCGGGCCACACCACCTTGTAGTCGCTCAGGCCGGCGCGCGCGGCAGCGGCGGACACCGCGGCGTCGAGCCCACCGAGCTTGTCGACGAGGCCGAGTTCGGCAGCGGCCTCACCCGTCCACACGCGGCCGCGCGCCACCTTGTCGACCTCGTCCACAGTCATCCCGCGGGCCTTCGCCACGATTTCGAGGAAGCGCCGGTAGCCGTGTTCGATGCCGAACTGCATCGCCTCGGCGGCCGCCGGGGCGAGCGGGCGACGGGGGTCGAGTGCGCCCGCGAGCGGAGCCGTGGCGACGCCATCGACGCCGATGCCGAGCCGGCGCAGCGGCTCGGAGAACTCCGGGAACATCGCGAAGATGCCGATCGAACCGGTCAGGGTGGCCGGTGCGGCCCAGATCTCGTCGCCGCCGGCGGCG
>JBFGZP010000227.1:0-5651 GCA_041586695.1 Thauera sp. | reverse complement strand
GAGCGACAGGCCGACGAACTCGGACAGCCAGGCCAGCCCCAGGGTGATGAACAGCACGTTGAGCATGAAGAGCTCGCCCGAGCGCCTGCGCGCGACCAGGGTGAACCACCAGCGCATCAGGCGCTGGCCGAAGACCAGCACGACGACGAGCAGGAACGCCGCCTTCAGCGCCGCCAGCCCGAGCGTCAGTGCCAGCTCGTCGGCCGGGCGCGACAGCGCCGGCAGCAGGATCAGCAACGGCACGACGGCGATGTCCTGGAACAGCAGCACGCCGATGGTCTCGCGGCCATGCCGGCTGTCGAGCTCCATGCGGTCGGCGAGCAGTTTGGACAGGATCGCGGTCGAGGACATCGTCAGCGTGCCGCCGAGCGCAAAGCTCGCCGCCCAGCCTAGACCGAACAGCCAGCCGATCAGGGTCACCAGCACGATGCTGGCCACCACCTGCACCGCGCCGAGACCGAAGACGATGCGCTTCATCGCGAACAGCCGCGCCAGCGAGAACTCCAGCCCGATCGAGAACATGAGGAATACGACGCCGAACTCGGCGAGGTGGCGAGCGCCCTCGGACTCCTCCATCAGGTCCATCGCATTCGGCCCGCCGAGCGCGCCGACGACCAGATAGCCGAGCACCGGCGGCAGATTCAGGCTGCGGAACAGGGCCACCAGCACCACCGCAGCGGCGAGCAACAGGAGCACGAAATCGAGCGTATTGAGCATTGAAGCCCGCGGATGAGCGATTCCGGGCGCACCGGGCGGCGTCCCGACTGTTATACAATCACAGGCTCGCGGCGGCCTCCGGTCGCGATGACTGCGCCATGCCCGCGTCTGCCTTCATCTTCTTCGCATCTTCACGCCAGTTTAACCGCATCGACTCCATGGACCCAATTCCCGCCGTTTCCGCCAGTCGCGCCATCGAACTCGCCCGCAAGGTGCTCCGTATCGAGGCGGACGCGGTATCCGCGCTGGCCGATCGCGTCGGCGCCGAATTCGAGCGCGCGATCGAGGTGATCCTCAAGCGCCGCGGCCGCGTCATCGTCACCGGCATCGGCAAATCCGGTCACATCGCGCGCAAGCTCGCGGCCACGCTCGCCAGCACCGGCACGCCGGCCTATTTCGTGCACGCGGCCGAAGCCGCCCACGGCGACCTCGGCATGATCACGCCCGAAGACGTGGTGATCGCGCTGTCCAACTCGGGCACCAGCGAGGAGGTGCTGACCCTCGTGCCGCTGGTCAAGCGCCAGGGCGCGCGACTGATCGCGATGACCGGCAAGCCCGAGTCGCCGCTCGCGCGCGAAGCCGACGTCCACCTGAATGTCGCCGTCGCCGAAGAGGCCTGCCCGCTCAATCTCGCCCCGACCGCCAGCACCACTGCGGCGCTCGCGCTCGGCGACGCGCTCGCCGTCGCCCTGCTCGATGCGCGCGGCTTCGGCGCCGAGGACTTCGCCCGTTCGCACCCGGGCGGCGCGCTCGGTCGCAGGCTGCTCACCCACGTCGGCGATGTCATGCGCCCGCGCGCGGCGGTGCCGTTCACCGCCGAAGACGCCCCGCTCACCGAGGCCCTGCTCGCGATGACAAAGGGCGGCATGGGCATGACCGCTGTGCTCGGCGCGGACGACAAGCCGCTGGGCATCTTCACCGACGGCGACCTGCGCCGCGCGCTCGAGAAGGGCTGCGACGCGCGCAGCGCGAAGCTGGTCGAGGTCATGACACGCAAGCCGCGCTCGATCGGGCCCGAAGCGCTGGCGGTCGAGGCCGCCGAAATCATGGAGCGCATGCGCATCACGCAGTTGCTTGTGGTCGATGCCGAGGGTCGCCTCGTCGGCGCGCTCACGACCCACGACCTGATGCTCGCCAAGGTGATCTGATGGCTTCCCGCCCGGCCGCCCGACGCGCTTCCTGCCCGACGAACGCCAGCAGCCTCGGCTGACCACCGCCCCGCCCATGCAGATCGGCTACCGCCTGTACCCGCTCATCGCCCTCACCCTGATCGCCGGCGCATCGGTGTGGCTCGAGCGCGTCACCCGTGTCGACGAACTACCGGGCGGTTCCGCGCCGCAGAGCGGCCCCGACTTCACCGCCGACAATACCCGCATCGTCGGCTATGGCGCCACCGGCGCGGAGCGCTACGAACTCATTGCCGAACGGCTGTCGCACTTCCCCGCCAGTGACGTCACCCGCCTCGAAAAACCGCGCCTGAGAATGCGCTCGGAAGGCAGCGAAACCAACATCACCGCCGCGCAGGCTGAAGTCTCGTCCGGCGGCGACCGGGTCGACCTGTCGGGCGATGTTCGGGTGCGTCGTCCGGCCGGCGCGGGCGGCGAAGCCCTCACGCTCGACTCCGAAACCCTCACCGTGTGGCCCGATTCGCACCGCGCACAAACCGACTCGCCGGTGGTGCTCACCCGCGGCGACACCCGCGCGGACGCACTCGGTCTGCGCGCGGACAACCTGTTCGGCACGCTCGACCTCATCGGCAAGGTCAAGGTGCATATGCCACGCCGTCAAGGACAATCGTGATGAAATCCCACCGCGCTTGCGCGCTGTTTGCACTCGCCCTCGCCCTCCCCTTCGCAGCAGCCCCCGTACTCGCCGAAAGTGCCGATCGCGACCAGCCGGTCAACATCGAGGCCGATCGCCTGACCGTCGACGACCGCAACAAGGTGCACGTCTTCGAGGGCGCCGTGGTGCTCACCCAGGGCACGCTGACGATCCGCGGCGACAAGCTCGTCGTCACCCAGGGCGCCGACGGTTTCCAGAAGGGTGTCGCGACCGCCGGCGGGTCGGGGCTCGCCACCTTCCGCCAGAAACGCGAAGGCACCAACGATTTCGTCGAGGGCGAGGCCGAGCGCATCGAATACGACAGCCGTGCCGAACAGGCGCGCCTGTTCAACCGCGCACGGGTCGTCAGCGGTGGCGACGAGGTCCGCGGCCACTACATCGAATACGACGCCATCAGCGAAAACTACCTCGCCACCAATGCCCCCGGCGCGGCAGCCACCACGTCCGGCGGCGGTCGCGTGCGCGCCGTCATCCAACCCAAGAGCGACAACAAGCCCTGAAACGCCGAGCGCACGCGCAGGCGGCGATGCCTGCGCGTGCGCTCGGACTTCCACAAGGAGAAACGCATGACCTACGAACTCATCATCGCGGAGACCCGCGGCCGCGTCGGCCTGATCACGCTCAACCGGCCCAAGGCCATGAACGCGCTCAACGACCAGGTGGTCGACGAGATCGGCGCTGCACTCGACGGCTTCGAAGCCGACGACAACATCGGCGCCATCGTCATCACCGGCTCGGAGAAGGCCTTTGCCGCGGGCGCAGACATCGGCGCGATGGCGAAGTTCTCGTACATGGACGCCTACAAGAGCGACTACATCACGCGCAACTGGGAACGGGTAAAGACCTGCCGCAAGCCCGTGATCGCCGCGGTCGCCGGCTTCGCCCTCGGCGGCGGCTGCGAGCTGGCGATGATGTGCGACATCATCATCGCCGCCGACAGCGCGAAGTTCGGTCAGCCGGAAATCAAGCTGGGCATCCTGCCCGGCGCCGGCGGCACGCAGCGCCTGCCGCGCGCGGTGAGCAAGGCCAAGGCGATGGACATGTGCCTCACGGCGCGCTTCATGGATGCCACCGAGGCCGAGCGCGCGGGACTGGTCTCGCGCGTCGTCGCGGCCGACAAGCTGGTCGAGGAAGCGCTCGCGGCCGCCGAGGCCATCGCCGGCTTCTCGCTGCCGGTGGTGATGATGATCAAGGAGTCGGTCAATCGCGCCTACGAGAGCAGCCTCAACGAAGGCCTGCTGTTCGAGCGCCGGGTCTTCCACGCCGCGTTCGCGCTCAACGACCAGAAGGAAGGCATGGCCGCCTTCGTCGACAAGCGCAAGCCTGACTTCAGCCACGACTGATTCCGCGCGCCGGCGGCCCAGGTCCGGCGCCGCAGCCGGGGCCGGCGTGCTGCCCGGTGGGCCGCGTTCGCCGGCCCGCTCCCCCGGGGCATCGCCCGGTCCCCGCATGTCATCTCCCTGAAACCTGCGCGGCACATACTGTCCGCTCCAGGCAAGGCCGCGACGAACGCAGATTCTGGTTGCGCCGCGGCAAGGCCACACCGGGCAGGGAATTCGGGCCGTGCTCGAAGCCATGCCGCGTACAAGTGTATGAAAACGCCAATCAATTCTTTGTTGTGCAATGCACCAAATTGTTCTTGACAACGCGCATCGCAACCTTATAATTCGAACCATGCTGCAGAGCAACATCGCGGCTTTCGAGGAACCCGATGTTCCGGCAGCAAACGATTGAAGCACCAACCAAGGAGATGACCATGTCCGTATTCGCCACCCCCGAGCAGTTCGCCGCCACCAACAAGGCCAACGTCGAGACCATGCTGACCCTGGCCAACAGCGCCTTCGCCAGCGCCGAGCGCCTCGCCGCCCTGAACCTGAACACCGCCCGTTCCGCGATGGAAGACGGCGTTGCCAACACCAAGGCCCTGCTGGCCGTCAAGGACGTGCAGCAGCTGGTTAGCCTGCAGTCGTCGCTGGCCCAGCCGCTGGTCGAGAAGGCCGTTGCCTACGCCCGCAGCGTGTACGAGATCAGCTCGCAGAGCCAGGAAGAAGTTGCCAAGGTTCTGGAAGCTCAGGTTGCCGAGTTGAACAAGGGCTTCGCCAGCGCGCTGGACCAGGCTGCCAAGTCGGCCCCGGCTGGCTCCGACGTTGCCGTCGCTGCCGTCAAGTCCGCGATCGCCGCCGCCAACAGCGCCTACGACAGCATGAACAAGGCTGCCAAGCAGGTCGCCGAGATCGCCGAAGCCAACGTGGCCGCCGCGACCAACGCCACCGTCAAGGCCGTCAGCACCACCGCCAAGGCTGCCCCCAAGAAGGCTGCCTGATTGCTGAACGGGCGCCGACCAGGCGCCCACGGCAAGCTCAATCAAGACGGCCCCGCCTCGGCGGGGCCGTCTTGCGTCTACCGCACCCGTCCCGGGCGCAAGGGCTCAGTCGTACTTGATGTAGCGGAAGCGCTGGTCGTCGTTCGGCGTGCCCTCCAGCAGCCCACCGTCCTCCTGGCCCGGCTGCCACTGGATGAACTCCTCTATCTTGATCGCGAGCGCGAAATCGCGCGCAGTGACGCCCTTCGAGGAGTGGGTGCTCAGCTTGACGATCACGAAGGCGTAGGACACCGTCAGGTCCGGATGATGCCAGGCCGCCTCGGCCAGATGGCCGACGGCATTGACCACCATCAGCGTGCCCTTCCAGCCTTCGGTGCGGTACTTGCGGCGGATCCAGCCGTTCTCGTAATACCAGTGCGGCAAATCGCGCGCCAGGCGCTCCTTGATTTCGTCCTCGGACAATAGCGGCAACTTGTCGCTCATGACGGTCTCCTGTGCAATGCTCCGGCTTCAATCCTAGTTGCCGAAGCGGGCACCGTCCATGCTGTCTCGCGCCACACCGCGCCCTGCTGCAGGCCCGTCAGTCGGCTCGATGCGCGTCCTCTTCGACGGCGCCGGCCGCGGGCACCGCCGGCACCTGGCCGTCGGCATAGTGATGGGTGAACAGGCGCCGCATCTCCGCCTCAATCCAGGCTTCGGCGCGCGCGTTGATCTCTTCCGCCTTCACGCCCTTGACATCTATGACCGGGCCGATGCTGACCGTGATCTC
>JBFGZP010000226.1:0-5670 GCA_041586695.1 Thauera sp. | reverse complement strand
GATTTCCACCTGTTGCGGCAGGGCGGCGATGCTGGCGCCGGAGCGCATGTCGACCGCCACCGCCACGCGCTTGTAGCCGGTTCCGCGCAAATGCGCGACAAGTTGCGGCAGCAAGGCCGCCGGCAGATTGTCGACGACGTAATAGCCGGCGTCCTCCAGGACGTTGAGCGCGATGCTCTTGCCCGAACCGGAGAGGCCGCTGATGAGTACGATCTGCATGATCCCGGAGAAAGAAGAGGCCCGGCGTCACTATAACCGAGTGGGGGCAAGCGCAAGCCGTGCCTGCCCGGTCCGACCCGGACGAAGTCCCCGAGAGAGGCCCCGGGAAAGGCCCCGACAAGGCCTCTGCGGGGAGACCTCGAATCGGTCCGCAGGTACAGCTACCCGGCGGCCACCAGCTCGCCGCCCTCGCGCCGCGCCACACCCGCGCGTTCGAGCTCGCCCACCAGCCACGCGGTGAGCGCCTCCGGCGCCATGCCGAGGAAGCGTTCGTTCGCTTCGCGGTAAAGCGGCGTCTCGGAGAGGTAGCGCGGAAGCTCGTCGAGCGAGAAGCGCCGCGCGTCGAGCAGGGCGAAGGTGACGCAGGCGCGGATGGCATTGCGCGCCATGCGTGCGCCATCGTCCTCGAACGCGCGCAGGCGGGCGAAGGCGCGTTCGAGCGCGTCGTCGAATTCGTCGAACGCGGCGCCATGGCCGGGGATGACGATGTCGACGGAAAGCCGCCCGATCGCCTCCAGCGTGCGCCGCGCCTCGCCGAGGCCGTCGCCGGTGCCGAGGACGTCGGCGAACAGGATGCCGAAGCCGTCGCGCCACAGCGCGTCGCCCGAGATCAGGATGCGCCGTTCGCCGTTGTAGTAGGCCAGCGCGTCCATGTCGTGCCCCGGCACCTCCAGCGCACGCCACTCGAGCCCCCCGGCGACGAAGGCATCACCCGGGGACAGGGTCGCGTCGAAGGAAAAGCGCTCGCCCGCCTGGGCCGCGGTGGTCAGCAGCAGCGCGTCCTCGTCCCAGCTCGCCACCGCGCCGGCCATGCCGGCGGGCACCGTGATGCTGCAGCCGAAGGCGCGCTGGACGGCGGCGTTGCCGCCGATGTGGTCGGAATGGGAGTGGGTATTGATCAGGCGGGCGAGGCGCCGGCCTTCGAGCCCTGTGCGCAGCAGCTCCACGGTTTGCCCGGCATGGCTGACATAGCCGGCGTCGATCAGCGTCGCCTCGCCGCCGTCGACCAGCAGGACGTTGTTCGACGATAACCAGCCACGCTCGAAGACCCGCACGGCTGCAGGCAGCCACACCCGCTTGCTCAATCGCTGCCCTCGCCCACATGTTCGGCGACGTTGGCCGGCAAGGGCGCAGGCTCGACATGCGGCTTGAGCGCCTCGGGCGGCGGCGCGACGGGGACGCCCTGGATCTCGTCGGAGGTGCGTCCGCAGCCGAGACAGACGCCCGAGTCCCAGTCGATCATGCACACCCCCACGCAAAGTGCGTCGTTCATGCGCCGGCCCCGACGGGACGGGCGGCATCGCCGAGCCCGAGCAGTTCGCGACGATCGGCCACGGCCGCGAGGATGCGCCGCCGCTCGGCGTCGCCGGCGCCGCTCCAGCGCGCGATCTCGTCGATGCTGCGCTGGCAGCCTTCGCACCAGCCGGTGTCCGGGCTCATGCGACAGATGTTGATGCAGGGAGAATTGATACTCATCGGCTTGCGGTTCCTGTCGGGGTCTTTGGCAGGCGAAACGCCCGCAGCGCGTCTATGCGCGCGATCGGGTGCAGCGGGGCGGCCTCGCCGCGTGATTATCCTCTTTGTCCGCGGCGGACGCGATCGGTTCGCACCCGGGCCGCGATAATGCCGCCTTCGCCCGCTTGGCGAGCACCGCACGGGCCACCCGCGAGCCCGGTTCGCGGCCGATGGCGGCACTGATCCAGGCGGCGATATCGACCAGCGCATCGAGTTCGATGCCGGTCTCGATGTCCAGTCCCTGCAGCAGCCACACCACATCCTCGGTGGCGACGTTGCCCGAGGCCCCCGCGGCGTAGGGGCAGCCGCCGAGGCCGCCGACCGAAGCGTCGAACACCGACACGCCCATCTGCAACGAGGCATGGATATTGGCGACCGCCATGCCCCAGGTGTCGTGATAATGCCCGGCAAGGCGCTCCACCGGCACCCGTTTCATCACCGCTTCGAGCATGCGCTGGACGCTGGCGGGGTTGCCGCTGCCGATGGTGTCGCCGAGCGAGATCTCGTAGCAGCCCATGTCGAGCAGGGTGGCCGATACTTCCGCGACCTTGTCCGCGGCGATCGCGCCTTCGTAGGGGCAGCCGACCACGCACGAAACATAGCCGCGCACCTTCACGCCGGCCGCCTGCGCCGCTTCGGTGACGGGGCGGAAACGCTCGAGCGACTCGGCGATCGAGCAGTTGATGTTCTTCTGGCTGAACGACTCCGACGCCGCACCGAACACCGCGACCTCTTTCGCCCCGGCCGCCAGCGCAGCCTCGAAGCCCTTCAGGTTGGGCGTCAGCACCGGGTAACTTACGCCGGCCGCCGGATCTGCAAGCACGCGCGTGAGCACCTCGGTGTTGTCGCCCATCTGCGGCACCCACTTGGGCGACACGAAGGCGGTGGCTTCGATCGACTTCAGGCCGGCCGCGGCGAGGCGGCGGATGAGCTCGACCTTGGTGTCGGCGGACACCAGCTGCTTCTCGTTCTGCAGCCCGTCGCGCGGCCCGACTTCGACCAGGCGCACACGGGAGGGAAGGGTTCTGGACATCGCGGTTTCTCCGTGGGATGTGACGCCGCCTCAGGCGGTCTTCGACTCGTCGAGTCCGAGATCCTTCTTCATCTGTTCGCGGATCAGGAACTTCTGGATCTTGCCGGTCACCGTCATCGGGAAGGCGTCGACGAAGCGGATGTGGCGCGGGACCTTGTAGTGGGCGATCTGCCCCTGGCAGAAGGCACGCACCTCGTCCTCGGTGAGCGCGCCCTCCTCGCGCGGGATGATCCAGGCGCACAGCTCCTCGCCGTACTTCGGGTCGGGCACGCCGACCACCTGCACATCGAGGACCTTCGGATGGGAGTAGAGGAACTCCTCGATCTCGCGCGGATAGATGTTCTCGCCACCGCGGATCACCATGTCCTTGATGCGGCCGACGATATTGCAGTAGCCCTCGTCGTCGATCGTCGCCAGGTCGCCGGTGTGCATCCAGCCGTTGGCGTCGATCGCCTCGCCCGTCTTCTGCTCGTCGCCCCAGTAGCCGATCATCACCGAGTAGCCGCGGGTGCACAGCTCGCCGGTTGCGCCACGCGGCACGATCCGCCCTTCGGTGTCGACGATCTTGACCTCGCAATGCGGCTGCACGCGGCCTACCGTCGACACGCGGCGATCGAGCGGATCGTCGGTGGCGCTCTGGAAACTCACCGGCGAGGTCTCGGTCATGCCGTATGCGATCGTGACTTCGCGCAGGTTCATGCGCTCGATCACCCGCTTCATCACCTCGATCGGGCAGGGGCTGCCGGCCATGATGCCGGTACGCAGCGCGGACACGTCGAACTCGCCGAAACGGGGGTGATCGAGCATGGCGATGAACATCGTCGGCACCGCGTACACCGCGGTGCATTTCTCCTCCGAGAGGGCCTCGAGCACCGCCAGCGGCTCGAAGGCCTCTGCCGGATACACCATCGTCACACCGTGGGTGAGGCAACCCAGGTTGCCCATCACCATGCCGAAGCAGTGATACAGGGGCACCGGGATGCACAGGCGGTCACCCGCCACGAGCTTGATCGCCTCGCCGACGAAGAAGCCGTTGTTGAGAATGTTGTGGTGCGACAGCGTCGCACCCTTGGGGTGGCCGGTGGTGCCCGAGGTGAACTGGATGTTGATCGGGTCGTCGAACTGCAGCTTTTCGCTCAGCAGGGCGAGCGCGGTGAGCTCCTCGCGCGTGGGCGAGCGGAGCAGCTCGTCGAAGCCGAGCATGCCCGGTGTGCGCTCGGTGCCCATCCGGATCACGAATTCGAGGGTCGGCAGCGCGCGGCTGCGCAACTGTCCAGGCTCGCAGTGAGGGAGTTCGGGCGCGATGTCGCCGATCATGCCGAGGTAGTCGCTGGACTTGAACGCGGGTGACAGGATCAGCGCCCGGCAGCCGACCTTGTTCAGCGCATACTCGAGTTCGGAGCGGCGATAGGCCGGGTTGATGTTGACCAGCACCAGTCCGGCCTTGGCCGTGGCGAACTGGGTCAAGGCCCATTCCAGGTTGTTCTGCGACCAGATCCCGACGCGCTCGCCGGCCTTCAGCCCGAGGCGCATCAGCCCGCAGGCGAGCGCGTCGACCTTGTTCTTGAGCCCCGCATAGGTGAGACGCACGCCCTGGTGGCGCACCACCAGCGCCTCGCGCTCGGCATGGCGGGCGCAGGCCTCGTCGAAGAAGCGACCGATGGTCTGGCCGATCAGCGCCTTGTCGGACGCGCCGTGAACGTAACTTGGTTGTGTCATGGTTGAATTTGTCTCCTCACTCAGGGGGCGGACGCCGTCGCCCACCCCCGCCGGGTTCAGGTAGCAAGGTCGAACTCGACCAGTTCGGCACCGTCGCCGACCTGGTCGCCGACGCCGAAGCGGAAGGCCTTCACCGTGCCTGCGGCCGGCGCGTGGATGGTGTGCTCCATCTTCATCGCCTCCAGAATCAGCAGCGGAGCACCCTTCTCCACCTTCGTGCCGGCGGCGGCGATCAGCGCAATGACCTTGCCCGGCATCGGCGCCAGCAGCCCGCCCTCGGTGCCACCGCCTTCGCCGCCGCGATGCAGCGCATCGACCGCGGCAAGTTGCCAGGCGCGGCCCTTGGCGAAGACGTGACGGCGCCCGGCGGCGGCGATCACGGTGGCGTCCATGCGCGTGCCGTCGAGTTCCACCCGCAGCAGGCCGCGCGGGTTGAGCTCGCCGCGAGCCTCGATGCTGCGGCCGTCGATGCCGAGGCGATAGGCGTGCGGCAGGTAGGCCACGTCGACGGTCCGTTCGGCTTCACCGTGGCGGAACACCAGTGCGCGCCGGGCGGTGGCATTGAGGCGCCAGCCATCGCGCGCATGCCAGGGCGAGCGCGGATCGGAGTTGCGCCCGGCGGCCTTGCCGGCGCGCTCGGTCTCGCGCAGCAGCTCGGCCAGCGTGGCGATCAGGAACACCTCGTCGGGGACGGTTTCGCCCTCGGGGAACAGGTAGACCTTCTCGCGTTCGATCAGGCCGGTGTCGAGATCGGCGCCGGCAAACGCCGGACAGGCCGTGAGCCGCGACAGGAACTCGATGTTGTTCGATACGCCGACGACGCGGTAGTCGGCCAGCGCCTGCAGCATGCGCGCGAGGGCGCGGTCGCGATCGACGTCCCAGACGATGAGCTTGGCGATCATCGGGTCGTAGTGCGGGCTGATCTCGTCGCCCTCCTCGACGCCGGTGTCGACACGCACATGCAGACTCTCGGCGGGCGGCGCAAGATGCACCAGCTTGCCGGTCGAGGGCAGGAAGCCCTTGGCCGGGTCTTCGGCGTAGATGCGCGCCTCGAGTGCGTGGCCGCGAATCTTCAGCTGCTCCTGCGCCAGCGGCAGGGGCTCGCCCGAGGCGACGCGCAGCTGCCACTCGACCAGGTCGAGGCCGGTGATCATCTCGGTGACCGGGTGCTCGACCTGCAGCCG
>JBFGZP010000225.1:0-5683 GCA_041586695.1 Thauera sp. | reverse complement strand
GAAGCGCTCGCGCCCCGGCTGCTCGTCGTATGGCCGGCGCATCACGTCCAGCAGCAGCTCCACTTCTCCCAGGTCGCCCTGCTCCGCCGCATCGATGGCCTGCTGGGCGAGGTAATTGCGGGGTACGAAGCGCGGGTTGACAGCGTTCATGCGCGCACGGCGACGCACGGCGGGCAGGGCCTCGTGGCGCACACGTTCGCCGTAGCGCCCCAGCCAGGCGTCGAAATCGGCCGCGTTGGCCGCGCGGCCGCCTTCGTCGTAGAAGGCCTCGGCGAAGATCGATGCGTCGGGCGCTGCGGGATCGAGATCGGCCAGCGTGCGAAAGAAGATCGTCATGTCCATTTCCGCCGCCTGCAGAAGGCGGTGGAGATCGGCCACGAGCGCCTCGTCCTCCGTCCGCCAGGCCTCGAAGCCGAGCTTCTCCGCTGTCATGCGGCGGTTCTCGGCCTCATGCACGTCCGCATACTGCGCGAGTGCGCGCTCGAGCGGCTCCGTCTCACCGAACACCGGGTAGAGCGCGTTGGCCAGCTGCCACAGGTTCCAGTGCGCAATCCGCGGCTGATGCCCGAAGCGGTAGCGGCGGCCGCCGGCGTCCGTCGTGTTCGGAGTCCAGTCGGGATCGAAGTTGTCGATCCAGCCGTAGGGCCCGTAGTCGATCGTCAGGCCGAGGATGGACATGTTGTCGGTGTTCATCACGCCGTGCACGAAGCCGACCCGCATCCAGTGCGCGACCAGCACCGCGGTACGTTGGCACACCTCCTCGAACCAGCGGATGCGCCGGCCACGGACGTCGAGCGCGGCATCGGCGGCGATCCCGGGAAAATCGCGATCGATGGTGAAGTCGATCAGTTGCGCAAGCAAGGCCTCCTCGCCGCGCGCGGCAAATATCTCGAAGTTGCCGAAGCGGATGAAGGACGGCGCCACGCGACATACGACCGCGCCCGGCTCGGGCCGCGCCCGGCCATCGTAGAACATGTCGCGCACCACGGCTTCGCCGGTACCCACCAGGCTCAGCGCCCGCGTGGTGGGGACGCCGAGGTGATGCATCGCCTCGCTGCAGATGAACTCCCGGATCGACGAGCGCAGGACCGCGCGACCGTCCGCACGACGCGAATACGGCGTCGGGCCGGCGCCCTTGAGTTGCAGCTCCCAGCGCTCGCCGCGGGCGTTGATCGCCTCGCCGAGCGTGATCGCGCGCCCGTCACCCAGCTGTCCCGCCCAGTTGCCGAACTGGTGCCCGCCATAGCAGGCGGCGAAGGGCTCCATGCCCGTCATCAGGCGATTGCCGCCGAAGACCTCGGCGAAGGCGGCCGAGCGCAGGTCCGACTCGTCGAGGTCGAGCAGCGCCGCCACCTCGGGCGACCAGGCCAGCAGTTGAGGGCGCTGCACCGGCGTCGGCTCGACACGGGAGAAACAGGCGCCATGCACCTGGCGCACATGGCGGCCGACATTTGGGTCGGCCGGCAGTTCGCGCACGAAGCGATTGTCGAAGACGAGTTCTTTCATGGGGAGCATCTATTGTTGTGTGATCGGGCTCGTGTTATCAGAGCCGGTGCCGGGGGCATTGGTTCTCCCCACGCCGCCGGCCGGCAGCACTCAGACCCGGCGCGGATCGAAGGCATCGCGCACGACGTCGGCGAACAGATTGGCCGCCAGCACGAGCACGAACATGAAGCTGAAGGCGGCGGCGAGCGACCACCACACCATCGGCTCGCGCGCGAGCTCTGCCCGCGCCATGTTGATCATGGTGCCGAAGCTGATCGTCGTCGGGTCGACGCCGATGCCGACGTAGGACAGCACCGCCTCGGCCAGCACCAGGCCGGAGAAATCCATCACCAGCGCGATCATCACGATGTGCATCACGTTGGGCAGGATGTGGCGCCGCAGGATGGCCGGGGTGCGTACGCCGAACGCGCGCGCCGCCTGCACGTACTCGAGCTCGCGCAGCTTCAGCGTCTCACCACGCAGAAGGCGCGCGAGCCCGGTCCAGCTGGTGATGCCGAGGATGAAGCAGAGTGCCAGCAGGCGCGCGTCGGAGCGCTCGGCGGCGGTGTCGAACCATTCCGGATGGGTGTCGATCACCACCTGCATCATCAGCACCGCAGCGGCGATCAGCAGCACGCCGGGGATTGCATTGAGCACCGTGTAGACGTACTGGACCGCGTCGTCCACCCAGCCGCCGAGGTAGCCGGCGGCGATGCCGAGCGCGATCGCGAAGGGCATCATCACCAGTGTCGTCAGGGTGCCGATGACGAGTGCCGTACGCACGCTCTTGAGGGCCAGGTACAACACGTCCTGCCCCACCTTGTCGGTGCCGAACACGTGGTAGAGCGGCGCGAGCACGACGCAGGCGGAGACCACGAACAGGATCACGCCCAGGGTGACCAGCGCCGCCCGCCACGCCAGCACCGTGCGCCCTGCCAGCGTGGCGCGCGCGACTTCTGCCCAGCCAAGGCCGCTGCCCCGCCACACGCCGGTCACGACCAGCACGAGGGCCGCACACCACAGGGCGATCGCGAGCCCGGCCGCGGTCGCGAGCCGACTCGCCACGTCGCCACCGGTGGTGCCGGCCGGATCGGCCAGATGGGCGGCGCCATGCACCAGCCGCGGATAGCCGCGCAGCTTTGCACCATCCGGCCCTTCCATGGTTTCGCGTTGATACAGAGTGGACGCGAAGGGGGCGGAGTAGGTCTTTTCGGTGCGAAGGCGCAGCGGTGCGAGCAAGGCGTCAAGTGCGGACAGCACTTCGGACGAATACACCGGCGCACCTGGCGGCGCGTCTGCCACCCCCTGCGCGCTCTCGACCGGCGGCAGCAGCGGGCGGAAATGCAGGCTGTCGAGCACGCCGACGAGGATGAACACGAGCAGCACGGCCGCCGCCGCCATGCCGGTGGGGCGCTTGCCGACCTTGCGCCAGGCGTCGCGCAGCGGCTCGTTGCCGCGCACATACATGGCCGCGAGCACGGCCAGGCCGAGCAGCACGAACAGCAGCATGTCGGTCCACAGCAGCACCGGCTGAAAGTCCAGCGTCATTCCAGCCGCACCCGCGGATCGACCAGCGTGTAGGAAATGTCGGTGAGGATCAGGCCGACGATGTACAGCACCGAGCCGATGAACACCATCGCCCGCACGACGGCGAAGTCCTGCGCGTTGATCGCATCGATCGTGTAGCTGCCGAGACCGGGGATGGCGAAGAAGGACTCCACCAGCAGGCTGCCCATGAACAGCAGCGGAATGACCACGACCACCCCGGTGAGGATCGGGATCAGGGCGTTGCGCAGCACGTGGCGGAACAATACCGAAAGCTCCGACAGGCCTTTGGCGCGAGCGGTGCGCACGTAGTCCTTCGACACCTCCTCGAGGAAGATCGTCCGGTACCAGCGCGCGCTGGAGCCCACCCCCGCCAACACGCTGATCAGTACCGGCAGGACCAGAAAGCGCGCCGCATCCAGCCCCGGCGCGTAGCCCGATATCGGCACCAGTGCCCACAGCTTGGAAACCAGCCACTGTCCGCCGATGATGTAGAACAGGCTGGAGATCGACATCATCGCGACGCACGCGACCACGCCCCAGAAATCGAGATAGGTGGCGCGAAAGAACACCAGCAGCAGGGCGAAGCTGATCGACACCACCAGGCCGAGCGCGAAGGTGGGCACCGCGATCGCCAGCGACGGCCCCATGCGATCGCTGATCTCCTGGCCGATGTCGCGACCGTCGTCGGCACGGCCGAACTCCAGCGCGAACATGCGCAGCGACTTGTCGAAGAAGATCGTGTCGGTGAGCCGCGCGCTGCCGGCGGCGGCGTCGTTGAAGAACATCGGCCGGTCGTAGCCGCGCTCCACCTTCCAGCGCTCGATCGCCTCCGGGGTGGCGCGCTTGACGCCGATCTGCATGCGCGCCATGTCGTCGGGCGAATTCACCACGAAGAACAAGACGAAGGTCAGCAGGTTAACGCCGATCAGGATCGGGATCGCATAGAGCACGCGGCGCACCAGGTAGGCCAGCATCAGCGCCCGCCCCCCTGTGCTGCGCCCGCTGCCGCGGTGGCGAGCTCACGCCGGCGCCAGTGGATCACCGCCGGCGCCACGAGCGCGCCGAGCAGCAGGCCGGCGAGCACCAGCGGCCACACCACCGGACGGTTCCACTGCGCCCGCGCCGCCTCCCGCCGGGCGACGTCCACACGCTGGTATTTCATCGTGTTGCGCACGATGTTGCCCGGCTTGCGGTTATGCACCCAGCCATGCTGGAGCGAATACGACTTCGGATGGAAGCCGAAGATCCACGGCGCATCGTGCTGCAGGATGGCCACCATGCGGTCGATGATCTTTTGCCGCTCGGTGCCGTCCGGCATCGCCTTCATGCGTTCGAACAGCGCGTCGTACTCGGCATTCAGGTAGTTGGCTGCGTTCTGGCCGTGGAACCTGACCTTGCCCTGCGGGCCGTGGAGCAGGAACAACAGATTCTCGGGGTCCGGATAGTCGGCATTCCAGCCGAAGAAGAACAACTGCGCGTTGCCCTGGCGCACCTTGTCCTGAAAACGGTTGTAGTCGGTCGGGCGGACGACGAACTGCACGCCCAGTTCGCGGAACTGCTTCGCCAACCAGTCCGAGCGCGCCTTGTCCCCCAGTCCGCCCGGCGTGGTGTCGAGGTTGATGATCAGTGGCTCGCCGGTCTGCGCGTTGCGCCCGTTCGGCCAGCCGGCCTCGGCGAGCAGGCGACGCGCCTCGTCGATGCTGCGCCGGCGCGGCGCGCCGTCGCGCCATTCGTACACCACCGGGTTGATCCCGGCCTCGCCCTCGCGCGCGCCGAAGATGCCCGGCGGGATCGGACTCATGCCGGGCACGCCGCGGCCATTGAGGAAGATCGACACGAACTCCTCCATGTCGAGCGCCACCGAGATCGCCTGGCGCAGCTTGCGCGCCCGCTCCCGGCCCTCGCGGCTGTCGCCGCCGCCGACGACCGGGTCGAGCATGTTGAAGCCGAGGTAGAACACCGACGGAGCGACCGCGGTGATGAGCCGGATGCCGCGCGCCTCCATGTCCTCGGACAGCGACACCTCGCCCTGGCTGGTCAGCGTCACCGCCTGGTCGAAGTTGTCCGACGAGACGCCCGAGGCGTCGTAATAGCCCTGCAGGAACTTGTTCCAGTACGGAATGCCCTCGCGTTCGCGCGAGAACACCACCTTGTCGATGAACGGCAGCGCCTTGCCACAATCGGCCAATAGTCCGGCCTCGCCGTCGTCCGCCTCGCCCTCGCATGGATAGGATTCGCCGCGGTAGTTCGGATTGCGCACCAGCACCATGCGCGCGTTCGGATTGTTCTCGACCAGCATGTAGGGGCCGGTGCCCACCGGCCACCAGTCGAGCGTCAGGTTGCGTTCGGCCATGCCCGGCTGGCCGAAGAAGCGGTCGGCTTCCGGTGGAACCGGCGCGAAGAAGCTCATCGACAGCCAGTACAGGAACTGCGGATAGGCCCCGCGCAGCGTGACGCGGTAGGTATGGCTATCGACCAGCTCGACGCCGGGCAGGTCGAACTTCGTCAGGTCGATCCATCCGGGCTCGCCCCCCTGCTCCTTCGAATGCTCGATCAGCCGCGCCTGCAGCTCCTTCAGGCCCGGCAGGTACTCGGCCATCAGCTCGAAGATCGGCGAATGCAGCCGCGGGTGCGCCAGGCGCTTCATCTG
>JBFGZP010000224.1:0-5717 GCA_041586695.1 Thauera sp. | reverse complement strand
AGCTTCTGCACCACGAACTGCGGCTTGATGATCTCGTCCGAGTTCTTGTACACCATGCAGTTGCGGCTGCGCCATTCGTCGACCTGCTTCCACCAGGTGCCGAGCGAATCGGCATTGGGGCGGGCAGCGCCGGCCTCGATCTGGCGGATCATTTCCTCGAGCACTTCCTTCACGTCGCCGACGATGGGCACGTCGACCTTGACGCGCTTCGAGATCGAAGACGGGTCGATGTCGATGTGGATGATCTTGCGCGGCTCCTCGGCGAAATGCGCCGGGTTGCCGATAACGCGGTCGTCGAAGCGCGCACCCACGGCCAGCAGCACGTCGCAGTAATGCATCGACATGTTGGCCTCATAGGTGCCGTGCATGCCCGGCATGCCGAGGTACTGGCGATCGCTCGCCGGATAGCCGCCGAGGCCCATCAGGGTGTTCGTGATCGGATAGCCCAGGAGGCGGGTAAGCTTGGTGATCTGCTCGGCGGCGTTCGACAGCACGACGCCGCCGCCGGTGTAGATCATCGGACGCTTGGCCTCGAGCAAGATCTGCACGGCCTTCTTGATCTGCCCCTGGTGGCCACGGACCACCGGGTTGTACGAGCGCATCGAGACCTCTTTCGGGTACTCGAACTCGCATTTTTGCGTGGTCACGTCCTTCGGGATGTCGACCAGCACCGGGCCGGGCCGGCCGGAATTCGCCAGGTAGAAGGCCTTCTTGATCGTCGACGCGATGTCGCGGACGTCCTTGACGAGGAAGTTGTGCTTGACGCAGGGGCGGGTGATGCCGACCGTGTCCACCTCCTGGAAGGCGTCCTGGCCGATCGCGGCCGTCGGCACCTGGCCCGAGATGATCACGATCGGAATCGAGTCGCAGTAGGCGGTGGCGATGCCGGTGACGGCATTGGTGGCGCCCGGGCCGGAGGTCACCAGCGCGACACCGACCTTCTCGGTGCAGCGCGCGAAGGCGTCGGCGGCGTGCACGGCGGCCTGTTCGTGCCGCACCAGTACGTGCCGCACGTCCTCCTGCTGGAACAGGGCGTCATAGATGAAAAGTACTGCGCCGCCGGGATAACCGAAGACATACTCGACCTTTTCTTCCTGAAGGCACCTGATTACAATTTCGGCTCCGGTCAGCACCATCGCAAGCTCACTCATCAAGTCGTTGTGACAAACGACGAACGTTACCGGCCAAGGCGACTCAGGTCAAGGCCGTGATTTCGCTCGTGAATCCTGCCCAGGCGATGGCGCCGGCCATCATGGGTAGTGAAATGGCATGATAATGGCAGCCAATGCAAGCTCCGTGTTACATCGTGCCCCGCATCGTCGGTGTCCGGCTTCCATTCCAACTTTCCAGCAGCATGCCGCGTGGCATGTGCGCGCTCAAACCCGGACCAAGTCCATGACCCGCAACAAACGGAAGGATCGGGCGGCCGAAATGCGGCCTGCGCCCGGCGGGGCCGCAGCGGCTCGCCCGGTCGTCGAGATCGCCAGCCTGCGTCGGCGCCTGGCCAGCATGCTCTACGAGTCGATGCTGCTGCTGGGCGTCCTTGCGCTCACTTTCATGCTCCCCTACCTCGCCCTCGGGATCGGCCTCGACACGGCGCCCCCCGGCTGGTTCGCCTGGCTGCACATCTTCGTCGTGCTCGGTGCGTACTTCGTCTGGTACTGGCGTCGCAACGGCCAGACCCTGGCGATGCAGACCTGGCGGCTCAAGCTCGTCAATGGCGATGACGGGCGAATCCTGAGCCTGCGTCGTTGCTGGCTGCGCTACGTGCTGGCGTGGCCATCGGTGCTGCTGTGCGGTGTCGGGGTGCTGTGGGCGCTGATCGATCGCGACCGCCAGTTCCTGCACGATCGCATCGCCGGTTCGCACATCGTGCTGCTTCCTGGCGCGCATTAACCCGGGACGAGACGAGCCGGACGATGGAGGGGCTGATGGAGCAATTGCCGGGCTATGGCGCGTATGCCGAATTCGCCCTCCTGCTGATCATCTCGGCCGCAGCCGGCGCGATTGCGGTGCGCCTGCGCCAGCCGGTGCTGATCGCCTACATCCTCGTCGGCATTCTCGTCGGGCCTGCGGTATTGGGGCTGGTCACGGCGCAGGACCAGGTCGACCTGCTGGCCCAGATCGGCGTGACGGTCCTGCTCTTCGTCGTCGGCCTCAAGCTCGACCTGCACCACATTCGCCATATCGGCCCGGTCGCGCTCGCCACCGGGCTCGGCCAACTCGGCTTCACCATCGTGTTCGGCTTCGTGCTCATCCTGCTGATGGGCAAGGGCGTGATGGAGGCGATCTATGTCGCGGTGGCGCTGACGTTCTCGAGCACGATCATCATCGTCAAGCTGCTATCCGACAAGCGCGAGCTCGACTCGCTTCACGGGCGCATCGCCGTGGGCTTCCTGATCGTGCAGGACGTGGCGGTCGTGCTCGCGATGATGGCGATGAGCGCCCTGCGTGGGGCGGGCGACGCCGGCGGACTCGAGGTGGCCGGTTCGTTGCTGCTTCGTCTCGGCGCCGCGGCGCTGCTCATGTACGTGCTGATGCGCCATGTGTTGCCTCGCCTGGTCGAGGCCATGGCGCGCTCGCAGGAGCTGTTGCTGCTGTTCGCGATCGCCTGGGGGACAGGGCTCGCCGCGCTCGGGGAGTGGGCGGGCTTCAGCAAGGAGGCCGGCGCATTCATGGCGGGTTTTTCGCTGGCGTCCACCGGTTACCGCGAGGCGATGAACGCGCGACTGGCCGGCATCCGGGACTTCCTGCTGCTGTTCTTCTTCATCGAACTCGGCACCAAGCTGGACTTCTCCACGCTAGGTGGCGAGCTTTGGCCGGCGCTGATCCTGTCGGTGTTCGTGCTCGTCGGCAATCCGCTGATCGTCATGGCGATCATGGGCTACATGGGCTATCGCAAGCGTACCGGCTTTCTCGCCGGCCTGACGGTGGCGCAGATCAGCGAGTTCTCCATTGTTTTCGTCGCCATGGGGATCACGCTCGGGCATGTCGGGGTCGAAGCGCTAGGATTGACCACTCTGGTCGGATTGGTGACGATCATGCTGTCGACGTACATGATTCTCTATTCGCACGTGCTCTACGAGCGCCTCGCGCCCTGGCTCGGCATCTTCGAACGCAAGCGCCCGTTCCGCGAGATGGCGGTCGAGCGCCAGGCGCGGGGGGCAGGCCAGCCCGACGTCATCGTCTTTGGCCTGGGGCGCTACGGCGCGCGCCTGATGCAGCAGTTGCAGGCGGCCGGCGTCGCCGTCCTCGGCGTCGACTTCGACCCGGAAGCCGTGCGCAGCCTGCGCCAGCGCAAGCTGCAGGTCCGATTCGGCGACGGCGAGGACCAGGGTTTCCTCGAGTCGCTGCCGCTCGAAAATGCGGCCTGGGTGGTCACCACCTTCCCGCAGTGGGAGTCGAACCGGGCTTTCCTGCACTCCCTGCGCGGCGCCGGCTTTCGCGGCAGGATTGCCGGCGTCGTGCGGGACGAACTCCATGGCCGGGAGCTCGATGCCGCAGGCGTCGAGCGCGTGCTCAATCCGTTCAACGATGCCGCCGACTATGCGGCACGGCGCTTTGCCGCCGAGATTTCCACATCCAGGGAGGAGGCAACATGACCCGCATCCGTACCGTCCTCGCGGCCACCGACCTGTCCGCGCCGGCGCGCCACGCCGTGGCGCGCGCCGCCCTGCTTGCGCGTGATGCCGGGGCACGCCTCGCCCTCGAGCATGTGGTCAGCATGGGGGCGCTCGAGTCGCTGCGCCAGCTGTTCGCGACAGTGCCGGCGGATCTGCAGCAGCGCCTGCTCGACGGCGCGCGCGCCGAGGTGGAGGAACTCGCCGCGGAGATCGCCGAGCGCCATGGGGTCTCCGCCGACGTTCATCTGGCGGTCGGGGCAGTGCTGGACGCGATCGCCGACTACGCGGATGCGCTCGACGCCGACGTCATTGTGATGGGCGCACTCGGCGCAGGCTTCATGAGCGAGTTGCGCGTCGGCACGACGACGGAACGCGTATTGCGCAAGACCGCCCGCCCGCTGCTGGTCGTCAAGCAGATGCCCCACGAGGCCTACCGGCGGGTACTCGTGCCAGTGGATTTCTCGTCGCGTTCGATGGGCGCGCTACGCCTCGCCCGCGCGGTCGCGCCGCATGCGGAAATCGTGCTGGTCCATGCCTTCGAGGTGCCCTTCGAGGGCAAGCTGCGCTATGCCGGGATCGAAGAGCACGAACGCTCGGGCCTGCGCATCAACGCCAAGCGCGAGGCCGCTGCGTGCATGAACGAGCTGATCGTCAGTTCCCGTGTCGACGAGATGATCGTGCGCCGTGTCGTCATCCACGGCGACCCCAGTACGCGCATCCTCGAGCAGGAGCAGGAACAGGACTGCGACCTCATCGTGATTGGCAAGCGCGGCCAGGGCATCTTCGAGGAACTGCTGCTCGGCAGCGTCACCAAACATGTCCTGACCCAGTCGGTGGGCGACGTGCTGGTGGCTGATCGCGTTCCGGGCTGAGCGCGCCGCACCCCGCCTCGCCACACGCTGGGCGGGCACGCCGCGCCGGCGTACACTCCCGCCTTGCCCGTCCGCGACTGCGGACAACGGAGAGACAATGAAAACCGAACACGCCCCGACCATCAATCGTGCCGACTACCGGGCACTTCCGTGGACGGTCGAAACCGTCGACCTGCATTTCAGCCTCGACCCCGATGCCACCATCGTGAACAACCGCATGGTGTGCGTGCGCAAGCCGGAAGTGGAGCGGGGGCCGATCCGGCTGTGGGGCGAGGATCTCGAGCGCCTGGCGCTTACCGTCGACGGCAAGGCGCCGGCAGGCGTCCGCGAGTCGGGCGCCCTGCTCGAAATCGATGCCGAGGGCGAGCGCGTGGTGATCGAGGTGAGGACGCGCATCGACCCGCGTGCGAACACCACGCTGTCCGGCCTGTACCTCTCCAGCGGTGGCTTCTTCACCCAGTGCGAAGCCGAGGGCTTTCGCCGTATCACCTGCTTCCCGGATCGCCCCGACGTGATGGCGCGCTACACCGTTACCCTCGAGGCCGACCGCGGCGCCTGCCCGGTGCTGCTGTCCAATGGCAACCTGCTGGAAACGGGCGATCTCGAGGGCGGGCGCCATTTTGCGCGCTGGGAGGACCCGTTCCCGAAGCCGAGCTACCTGTTCGCGCTCGTGGCTGCGAAGCTGGTTGCCCTCGAACGCACGGTCACCACCGCGTCCGGGCGCGAGGTGCTGCTGCAGGTATGGGTGGAGGAGGGCAACCTCGACCGCAGCGAGCACGCGATGGATTCGCTCGTCCATTCGATGCGCTGGGACGAGGAGACCTTCGGGCTAGAACTCGATCTCGACCGCTTCATGATCGTCGCTGTCGCCGATTTCAACATGGGAGCGATGGAGAACAAGGGCCTCAACATTTTCAACACCAAGTTCGTGCTGGCCAAGCCCGATACCGCCACCGACGTCGACTACGAAAACGTCGAGAGCGTCGTCGCCCATGAGTACTTCCACAACTGGACCGGCAACCGCGTCACCTGCCGCGACTGGTTCCAGCTCACGCTGAAGGAAGGCCTCACCGTCTTCCGCGACCAGCAGTTTTCCGCCGACATGCTCGGGCGCATGGCCAGCGAAACTGCCGGCGCCGAAGCCGCCGCCTCGGCGCGGGCGGTCAAGCGCATCGACGACGTGCGCGTGCTGCGCGCCGCGCAGTTCCCGGAGGATGCCGGT
>JBFGZP010000223.1:0-5720 GCA_041586695.1 Thauera sp. | reverse complement strand
GTGTTGGCGCTGTTGTAGGGGCTGGGGTAGCTGCCCGGGTAGTAGTACTGGAGCAGGCCGACGTCGTAGCCGATGCCGCTCGCCTCGCCCTTGTAGCCGCCATAGATGTCGATCTCGAGGCTATTGCTGACGGCTGGGTCGGCGTCGGACAGCCACGAGACGTTCGACCCCCAGACGCCGGCATACAGGCCGCTGGCGTGGACATAGTCGAAGCCACCCTGGAGGGCGGCACGCTCGTCGGTCTGGCTGAAGCCGCGGTAGGCGTAGTCGGTGACCAACGCGACGTTGGCGCTGACGGGGCTGTCTTCCGCGTGGGCCGAGCCGACGAAAGGCAATGCAGCAAGAATTGCGGCGGTGAGCACTGCAGAACGCATGGTTTTCTCCTGAGGAGGGTTGGTATTCTGACGAGTGCTCCTAAGCATGCACCATGCCATGTTGCGAAGAAGGCCGCGAATACTGAGGTTCGGACGGGAAGCAGGGGAAGACGGAGGAAGAATGCTGCGTTGCCGCATCGATGCATGCACCGTCGTGGGCCGCACTGCACCGATATGGTGCATTGCTCGGGGGCGCCTGCGCGCCAAAACGGGGCGCGCGCCTCTCGGGCCCGCCAAGGTCGCCGTGCTAGACTCGGGCGCATTCCCCTACCGGCATTGAATACGCGGCCATGACCACTCCACGCTTCCTCGACGAAATCGGCTCAAGACTGTCCGAACTGGCAGCAAACAGCCCCGCGCGCGACATAGAAAAGAACATCAAGGTCTTGCTCGGCAGCGCCTTCGGCAAGCTCGATCTGGTTACCCGTGAAGAATTCGAAGTGCAGCGCGAAGTGCTCGCCCATGCGCGCCGGAAGCTGGCGGAACTCGAGTCCCGTGTGGCGGAGCTCGAAGCCCGCCTTGCGGGAGGTGACGGAAAGCCGTCGGCGTAAGGACCCGGGGCGGGCCTGATTATCTATTTTGCATTTTACGGATCTCCGCTAGACTGCTTGTTCGCCCAGCTCGGAGATCCGCATGCCGTCTGCCCTGGCCCGCATCCGCGCGTGGATTGCCGGATGTGGTCTGCACAAGGTCTGCCTGCGTACGCGGCGACTGCCGTGCCTGCCGGCCCAATTGGCACTAATCGTCACGGCAGGCGGTCGAACCGACCTGAGTATTGCTGACGGGGACATACGGGGACAGGATGGCCAGCTCGAGGGGATTGCTTGCAGTTGCCGTGGCGACTTTGCTGGTCGCGCAGGTCCTGGCGGTGTCGCCGGCGAATGCGCAGTTCGCCCCCGCCGAGGCGACGACGACCCCGTTCCCGCTCACTCCCGTCGAACTGGCCGCAAAGTACTGCCTGGCCGAATACTGCCTCGGCGACCCGGTGAGCAAGCACATTGACTCGCTGCCGGAGCAGCAGCGGCCACCGGGCTACGACACCGCGCAACTTTGTAGCGTCGTCAATCAGGGGGCGCACCTCTCGTCGGTCAAGTTCCGCAATGGCGGGGATGGCAAGATCCTCTTCCTGCAGGCGCCGTCGGCCCGCGCCGGCGAGCAATGGCTCATTCACAGCATCCTGTTCCACACGGATCCCGGACTGGGACGAGAGCAGGTTGCCGAACTCCAGCAGAGCCTCGTGAGCAGGATGGGCCTGGAGCCGCACCTGCGGGTGCACCGCTCGAAGCTGATCTACAGGTCGGAGGCGCGGCGGTCGGTGCCGGACGAGTTCATCAGTCTCAGCGTCGTGCCGGTGGCGCGCAGCCGAACCTGGACCTTCGAGCTCAACGGGCCGGGCATCTACAGCGCGGAAGGCTTGAACATCGGCTTCAGTGTGACCAACCGCCAGGCGGTGATGAGCCGTCGCAGCTCGGCATTCACGACCTACCCTCTCGAGGAGAGGATCAGGACGCAGCCGGGCTGCTCGCCGGTCGACAAGACATCGCAACCCCCGATGCTTTGATTTGCGGCCTGCAGGCCGGGCTCGGGGGAGTCGTGGCAGCCGAGGCCGTCCGCCAGTCAGGAGGTTCGAATGTCGCTCGCCCTGGTCCGCACACGCGCACTCGACGGTCTCGATGCGCCGCAGGTGACGGTCGAGGTCCATCTCGCCAACGGGCTGCCGGCGTTCAACCTCGTGGGTCTGCCCGACACCGAAGTGCGCGAGGCGCGCGACCGCGTGCGCGCGGCCATTCTGACCTCGCAGTTCGAGTTTCCCCAGCGTCGCATCACGGTCAATCTGGCCCCGGCGGATCTGCCCAAGGAGGGCGGACGTTTCGACTTGCCGATCGCCGTCGGCATCCTCGCCGCCTCCGGGCAGGTCGACGCGGCGCGACTGCAGGCGTGCGAATTCTGCGGCGAACTCTCGCTCGATGGCAGCCTGCGGTCCGTACGTGGCGTGCTGGCCGCGGCGCTGGCGGCGGGGCGCTCGGGGCGCAGCCTGATCATGCCGCGGCACAACGCCGACGAGGCCGCGCTGGCGCGCGGCGTGGATGTGCTGCCGGCCGACAGCCTGCTGGCCGTCTGTGCCCACCTCAACGGCCATGCCGCGCTGGCGTCGCACCTGCCGGCGGCACGGTCGGCCGCCCAGCCCTGCGCGCCGGATCTGGCCGACGTGCGCGGCCAGCTGCAGGCGCGGCGCACGCTCGAGGTCGCCGCGGCGGGCGGGCATTCGCTGCTGATGTTCGGCCCGCCCGGCACCGGCAAGTCGATGCTGGCGCAGCGCCTTCCCGGCCTGCTGCCGCCGATGGAGGAGGCCGAGGCGCTCGAGAGCGCGGCGGTGTTCTCGCTCGGGGGTGCATTCGACGCCCGGCGCTGGGGGCTGCGACCGTTCCGCGCGCCGCATCATTCCGCCTCCGCCGCCGCGCTGGTGGGCGGTGGCGCCATGCCGCAGCCGGGTGAGATATCCCTCGCCCACCAGGGGGTGCTGTTCCTCGACGAACTGCCCGAGTTCGACCGCCGTGTGCTCGAGTCGCTGCGCGAGCCGCTCGAGACCGGCCAGGTGACAGTGTCGCGCGCGCGCCGAAGGGCCGAGTTTCCGGCCCGTTTCCAGCTCGTGGCGGCGATGAATCCCTGCCCCTGCGGGTATGCGGGCCACCCGCGGCGCAGCTGCAATTGCACCCCCGACCAGATCGCGCGCTACCGGGGTCGCCTGTCCGGCCCTTTGCTGGACCGCATCGACCTCACCATCGAGGTGCCGGCGCTCGCCTACGAGGACCTCGCCGGGGCGCCGCCGGGCGAAGCCAGCGCGACGGTTCGCGAGCGCGTGGTTCGCGCCCGTGCCGTTCAACGCGAGCGCCAGGCCGCGCCCAATGCCCGCCTCGAGCCCGGCCGCGTCGCCGAGCTCTGCGCCCCCGACGCCGCGGGCGCGGCCTTGCTGCGGCAGGCGATGGAGCGGCTCAACCTTTCGGCACGGGCGTACCATCGCGTGCTCAGGGTGGCGCGCACGCTGGCCGATCTCGCCGGCGCGGCGCGCCCCGCTGCGGCGCACGTGGCCGAGGCTATCCAGTACCGAAGGGGGCTCGATGCACGCTGAGCGACGCGGGCGCGGCCTTGCCGTCCCGCGCCGGCCCCTCTAGCGCGGCAGCGCCGATGCCCTCGACCTCCCCGTGGCTGCCGGTGGTGCTGGCCGCCCTCGCCGCGATCGGCCCGTTCGCGATCGACACCTATCTGCCGGCTTTCCCGGAGATGGCCGCCGCGCTCGGCGCCAGTCGGGTCGAGATCCAGCAGACGCTGACCGCCTACATGGCGACTTTCTCCTTCATGGTGCTGTGGCACGGGGCGCTGGCCGACCGCTTCGGCCGCCGGCGAGTGCTCATCGGGTCCACCTTCCTGTTCGCCCTCGCCTCCGGCGTGTGCGCGCTCGCACCGTCGATCGAATGGCTATGGGCCGGACGGGCGCTGCAGGGGCTCAGTGGCGGCGCCGGCATGGTCGTCGGGCGCGCGGTGATCCGCGACCTGCACGACGGCGAGCATGCGCAGCGACTGCTGTCGCGCGTCATGATGATCTTCGGCATCGCCCCGGCGGTGGCGCCGCTTCTCGGCGGCCTGCTGCTTACCATCGCGGGCTGGCGTTCGATCTTCGTCTTCCTGGTCGTCTTCGCCCTGCTGCTGTGTCTGATGACCTGGCGCCTGCTGCCGGAGACGCTGGCGGTCGGGGAGCGCCAGCCGCTGCATCCGGTCGCGCTGGGCCGGGCCTACCGCGAGGTGCTGACGCGCCGCCCCTTCGTGCTGCTGGCGATTGCGGTGGCGCTGATGTTCAACGGCTTCTTCATCTACGTGCTGTCCGCCCCGGTGTTCGTGATCTCGCATCTCGGCCTCGGGGTGCGCGACTTCGCCTGGCTCTTCGTGCCCGCCATTGGCGGCATGGTCCTCGGTTCCGCCCTGTCCGGCCGTGCAGCGGGGCGCTGGAGCGCAACGCGTACGATTGCGGTGGGTTTCGCGGTGATGTTCGGCGCCGCTGCGGCGAATGTCGTGCTCGCGGCCAGCGCACCCGCGCAGGCCTTGTGGTTGGTGCTGCCGATCGCAATCTACAACATTGGCATGGGACTGGCGATGCCGAGCCTGAGCTTGCTGGGGCTGGAAATTTTCCCCCTGCGCCGCGGCATGGCCTCGAGCTGCCAGAGTTTCCTGCAGGTCGGCACGAACGCGGTGAGTGCGGGCGTGATCGTGCCGCTGTTGTGGCATTCGCCGCTGAGTCTGGCAGGCGGCATGGGTCTGTTCGCGGCGCTGGCGCTGCTGGCTTTCGTGGTGTGGCAGCGGGGAACACGGCACGTGCCGCCTTCCCCCGATGGCCGATGAAGGCATCGCGAGACGGGCTGGCACGCCCTCAGCACTGCTCCCAGGGCAGGCCGTCGAAGCGCCATCCATTGACGGAGTTGCGATGATGGCGCTCGTCGAGTTCACCCTCGAAGCCGTGCAGGACGTTGTGCACCTGGCCGAAGCCGGCTTCGACGAGCGCCTTGCCGGCCGCCTCGGAGCGATTGCCGCTGCGGCAGATCAGTACCACCGGGCGTTCGCCCTCCCGTCCGGCGAGCTTCTTCACCTCGCCGACGAAGTGCGGATTGATGTCCCAGTCGGGCCCGTCGTTCCACGACACGTGGATGGCGCCGACCGGATGGCCGACGAACAGGTACTCGATCTCGCTGCGCACGTCGATGAGCAGGGCTTGGGGGTGAGCCTGCAGAAAGGCGAGGGCTTCCTTCGGGCTGAGGTGCTTCATCCGCAATCTCTCCTTGAGCGAAGCAGTGCGTTCGTCATTGCGAACGTTTCCGTGCGGGCGATTCCCGCCGAAACCGGCGCGGCCCGCGGCCGCGGCCTCGCGCTCAGGCAGCCTCGCCCAGGTAGGCTGCGCGCACCTTGGGGTCGGCGAGCAGCTCCGCGCCGCTACCGGTGAGTGTCACCTTGCCCGACTCCATGACGTAGGCGCGCTGGGCGAACTCGAGGGCGAGGTTGGCGTTCTGCTCCACCAGCAGGACGGTCACGCCTTCCCTGGCGACCGACTGCACGACCTCGAAGATCTTTTCCACTACCAATGGCGCGAGGCCCATCGACGGCTCGTCCAGCAGCAGCAGCTTCGGTCGCGACATCAGCGCGCGGCCGACCGCCACCATCTGCTGCTCGCCGCCCGACAGCGTGCCGGCCACCTGCGGCAGGCGCTCCTTGACGCGGGGCAGCATGGTGTAGACCTTTTCCAGGTCGGCTTCGATGCCGGCCTTGTCGGTGCGCGTGTAGGCGCCCATGCGCAGGTTC
>JBFGZP010000222.1:0-5751 GCA_041586695.1 Thauera sp. | reverse complement strand
GGTTTCCGGGAACGGGGCGGAGGCGATCGAATCAATCGCACATGTCCAGGACCATGCAACAAGATGGATCTGGACCTACAATCTATGAACGCCCGAGCAAGGCCTTTGTGGTTTTGCGCCGGAACAGAAGCCAGCCGCCGCCGCGTGACATCCATTCGCCAAGGAGCCCTTGATCAATTGATGTCTTGCGCGACGACACCCGATCCAGCCGTTTCCAGCCGAATGCGATGGTCGATTCTCCGTTCCGGCCGCTGAATTTCGAGGCCGCTGCGACCGTACACGCCTTGTTCCTGGCGCCGCGTGCTCCGTGAGGATCAATCGAAAGGCCTGCTCCGGTCTATGGGTATTGGGGAGAAGGGATGACCTCCATGCACGGCAGAACCGGAATGCCGGGCAGGTGAGCATTGGGCGTCGGCGCATCCGTGCCGATGCATCCGTTGGCGTTGTCGTGGAAGTGTTCGATCCACTTCGACCACATGAACCGAATTGACAAAGTGGGACTTATGAATCCGATCAAGAGCATCCTCGTCGCCAACCGATCCGAGATCGCCATCCGCGTGTTTCGGGCCGCCAGCGAGATGAACATCCGCACGGTGGCCATCTACTCTAAGGAGGACCGCCTCGCACTGCACCGTTTCAAGGCCGATGAAGCCTACCTGGTGGGTAAAGGCAAAGGCCCGATCGCCGCTTACCTGGACATCGCTGACATCATCCGCGTGGCCAAGGAAGCGGGCGTGGACGCCATCCACCCCGGTTACGGCCTGCTTTCCGAGAATCCGGACTTCGCCGAGGCCTGCGCGGCCGCGGGTATCCGCTTCATCGGCCCGAGTCCGGACGCCATGCGCCGCCTCGGCAACAAGGTGACGGCCCGCCACCTGGCGCAAAGCGCCGGCGTGCCTGTGGTGCCGGCGACCGATGCCCTGCCGTACGAGCTCGAGGCCGCGAAAGCGGCGGCGGCGGCGGTCGGTTATCCGCTGATGCTCAAGGCCAGCTGGGGCGGCGGCGGCCGCGGCATGCGTGTGGTCGAGACCGAGGCCGACCTCGGCCCGGCGATGGAGGAGGCCCGTCGCGAAGCCGCCAGCGCCTTCGGCAATGACGAGGTCTATCTCGAAAAGCTGGTGCGCCGCGCCCGCCATGTGGAAGTGCAGGTGCTGGGCGACACCCACGGCAACCTGGTGCATTTGTTCGAGCGCGACTGCTCGGTGCAGCGCCGCAACCAGAAAGTCGTCGAGCGCGCGCCCGCGCCCTATCTCGACGAAGCCACGCGGCAGGAACTGTGCGCCGCAGCCTTGCGCCTGGCAAGGGAAGTCGGCTACAGCCACGCCGGCACGGTCGAGTTCCTCATGGACGCCGACACCGGCGCCTTCTACTTCATCGAGGTGAACCCGCGCATCCAGGTCGAGCACACGGTCACCGAGCAAGTCACCGGCATCGACATCGTCAAGGCTCAGATCCGTGTGACCGAGGGCGTGCGTATCGGCGACGAAGACAGCATGATCCCCACGCAGGACCAGATCCGCCTCAACGGCCACGCCCTGCAGTGCCGCGTGACCACCGAGGACCCGGAAAACGGCTTCGCCCCCGACTATGGCAAGATCACCGCCTACCGCAGTGCAGCCGGCATGGGCCTGCGCCTCGACGGCGGCACGGCCTACGCCGGCGCGGTGATCACGCCCTACTACGACTCGCTGCTGGTCAAGGTCACCGCCTGGGGCAACACCGCGCGCGAGGCCGCCAGCCGCATGGATCGTGCGTTGCGCGAGTTCCGCATCCGCGGGGTGACCACCAACCTCGCGTTTCTCGAGAACGTCATCGACCACCCGCAGTTCATCTCGGGCGAGTGCATCACCCGCTTCATCGACGACACGCCCGAGCTGTTCGAATTCACCCCGCGCCGTGACCGCGCCACCCGCCTGCTGACTTTCCTCGGCGAAGTCACCGTCAATGGCAACCCGGAAATGAAAGGCCGCACGGCGCCGGCCCTGCCGATGGCTGCGCCGGTGCTGCCGGCCTGCGACCTCACCGCGCCGCCGCCGGCGGGCTCGCGTGACCGTCTCAAGGCCATGGGCGCCGACGCTTTCGCCAAGTGGATGCGCGAAACGCCGCAAGTGCTGCTCACCGACACCAGCATGCGCGACGCGCACCAGTCGCTGTTTGCCACGCGCATGCGCAGCCGCGACATGGTCGCCGTGGCGCCGCACTATGCGCGCCTGGGCAGCGAGCTGTTCTCGATGGAATGCTGGGGCGGCGCGACCTTCGACGTGGCACTGCGCTTCCTCAAGGAAGACCCGTGGGCGCGTCTGGCCGAGCTGCGCCAGGCCATGCCCAACCTGCTGCTGCAAATGCTGCTGCGCGCTTCCAACGCCGTGGGCTACACCAACTACCCGGACAACGTGGTGCGCCAGTTCGTCAAGCAGGCCGCAGCCGGGCGCGACGGCGAAGGCGGCATCGACCTGTTCCGCGTGTTCGATTCGCTCAACTGGGTCGACAACATGCGCGTGGCGATCGACGCGGTACGCGACACCGGTGCGCTGTGCGAAGCGGCCATCTGCTACACCGGTGATCTGTTCGACACCGCAAGGCCCAAGTACGACCTCCAGTACTACGTGAAGATGGCCAAGGACCTCGAAAAGGCCGGCGCGCAAATCCTCGCCATCAAGGACATGGCCGGCGTGTGCCGCCCGCGCGCCGCCAGTGCCCTGGTCAAGGCGCTGCGCGACGAAGTCGGCCTGCCGGTGCACTTCCACACCCATGACACCAGCGGCATCGCCGCGGCCAGCGTGCTGGCGGCAGTGGACGCTGGCGTCGACGCCGTCGATGGCGCCCTCGACGCGCTCAGCGGCCTCACTTCGCAGCCCAACCTCGGCTCCATCGCCGCGGCGCTGGCCGGCCACGACCGCGATCCGGGCGTGAACCTGGCCAATCTGCGGGCGCTGTCGCATTACTGGGAAGGCGTGCGCCGACAGTACGCACCCTTCGAAGCCGACATCCGCTCCGGCACCTCCGATGTGTATCTGCACGAGATGCCCGGCGGCCAATACACCAACCTGCGCGAACAGGCCCGCGCCGTGGGCATTGACCACCACTGGCCGGAAGTGGCCCAAGCCTACGCCGAGGTGAACCTGCTGTTCGGTGACATCGTGAAGGTCACGCCCACTTCCAAGGTGGTCGGTGACATGGCGCTGTTCATGGTCACCAATGGGCTCAGCTCCGCCGAGGTGCTCGACCCGGCGCGCGAGATCGCCTTCCCCGAGTCGGTCGTGCAGCTCATGCGTGGCGAACTCGGCTACCCGGCGGACGGCTTCCCGGCGGCGTTGCAGGCCAAAGTGCTGGCGGGCGAAAAGCCCCTGGTCGGCCGTGCGGGCGACCACATGCCGGCGGTGGATCTCGACGCCGCCCGTGGCGAGCTGGCCGCAATGCTCGAGCGCGATGCCACCGACGCCGAGCTCGCCTCGCACCTGATGTACCCCAAGGTCTTCCGCGACTACTCCACCCATGAAGCCAAGTACGGCGACGTGTCGGTGCTGCCGACGCCGGCTTTCTTCTACGGCCTTGCCGAGGGTGAAGAAGTGGTGGTCGACATCGACCGCGGCAAGACGCTGGTCATCCGACTGCTCGGCCGTGCCGAGGCCGACGACGGGCAGATGAAGCTGTTCTTCGAACTCAACGGCCAGCCACGCCTGATCAAGGTACCGCGCGCCGGCGTCGCCAATACCAGCGACCGCCCCAAGGCGCAGGAAGGCAACGCCGACCAGGTTGGCGCACCGATGCCCGGCGTGGTCGGCAGCGTCGGTGCGCGCGACGGCCAGCATGTGAATCGTGGCGACACCCTGATGACCCTCGAGGCCATGAAGATGGAGCTGGCCATCAAGGCCGAGCGCGACGGCACCATCGGCGCGGTGCATGTGAAGCCCGGCACGCAGGTCGATGCGAAGGAGTTGCTGATCGAGTTCAAGGCCTGAGACGCGCTTTCCACGAGCGCCCCGCGAATGTGACTTCGATCACGCCCGCCGGGGCGCTCACCTTCTGGTCCCGTGGATAGCGATCGTGCGTGGCGGGACGGATGGCGCAGAGTAGAAGGACTACGCCTTCGGGTTGGTCCGCTGCGACCGATGAGCAGGGGAAGGGGCGAGGTCGCCGAATGACAACTGACACCGTCGAGCCGCCGTTCGATCGAACGGTTTGTGGGGGGGCGGAGCGGGCGCGTCTGGCCGACAACGCCCGCGAGGCGTGACATGCAGGCGTGCCGATGGCGCCACCCACCGAGTCCGGCAGATCACTCCTCAGCACCTCATCGGCGACGCTGCGGGGTGACCGGTCTCAGGCGTGGAGCTGGTTCAACTGCCGGGCCACGATGTCGTGATTGAGCCACAGCACCGGGCCGGCCGGCGCTGAGGCCTCGTGGAAGATCAGGGCGCCGGTGGCTTCGAGCACGAGACCGCTGAGCAGATCGGTGATCAGGGCCTTGCGGTCCTTGTGCATCTGCACGATTTCGTCCGAGGTGCCGATCGTCAGGTCGGCCTGGGCCGGGCTGTTGGGCATCGGCCACGCAGCGAAATCGCGAAAGCCCCGCATTACTTCACTGTCCTGGAAGTCCGCGGCCTTCTTTATCACGTCTTCCAGGCTGAACCCGTCGGCCAGGAGCTCGCGGCAGGCCTGCCACTGCGCCTCGGCCCATTTGCCGCCACCTTCCTTCTTCAGCGCGCCGAGGAGCGAAATCAGCGGCAGCTCCACGCCGGCAAAGACGTCGGTCGAGTTGGTGCGGATTTCCGGGCAGTTGTAGACCGTCGCCTTGATACCGTCGGCCCACGCCGCCTGTGCGATGCGTTCGAGCCGCATCTTGGCGAAACCCTGGGTGTAATTGGTGTAGGTCTGCCACTGGTAGCGGTCGTCGATGAGGATCTCCGTCCCGTGGTAGCCGTAGGCCGAGTAGCGAACCTGTCCGCCGGAAGCCTCGACACGTGCGCGGATCGCCGCACTGCCGTCGATCAGGTGCTGGAAGGTGTTGGCCGAAACCTCATCGAAGTTCTGCAGAATCAGCTTGCCCAGATCGCTGTCGAGCAGGGTCTGGGCCGACATGAAGCGGTCCCCGCGGCCCTTGTAGATGCGATTGGCGATCACCATGAACACCTTCGCCTTCGGGATGCCGCCAGCCATCGTGTGGGCAAAGAAGACGTTGCGGCCCTCACCGATCATGCCATCGAGAATGGCCATGACTTCGGTGACCCCGTTCCGGAAACGCTGGGTGCCGAGCTCCCGGCATTTTTCGATGTGGGCCCAGTCGAGCTTGTCGTGCTCCCAGGTCTTCAGCGTCATGTTGTTCAGCAGATCTGTCGGCGTGGGCTCGCCCGCCGGCGCATCGAGGTCGAAGCCGGCCATCAGAGGCACGTTGATGATCTTCCCACCCAGCCCGGCCTGTGCGGTAGCCAGCTCGTCGTCGTTCAGGGGGCGCAGTGCGTTGTTTTCGTCGCGCCGCCCGACCGTGATGCCGATGATCTCCATGCCCGCCGTGCGCGCCTGATGGACCAGGCCGCTGGCGTAACCACGCCCGAAGAGTTCGCCGAAGAGCACGAACACATCTCCCTTGCGAAAGAGCTTGGTCTGCGGGATCTGATTCAGAGCGGTCATATTATTCATGTCGATATGCGGCAGCGAGCCGCGCTTGATGGAAACGATCCCGCGATTCTACCTAGTTGAGCATCCCCGGCCCATGGTTGTTGCGGGTGAGTCCGGGCCCGCGGCTGCGAACTC
>JBFGZP010000221.1:0-5773 GCA_041586695.1 Thauera sp. | reverse complement strand
TTTCGACGCGCCGGTGCTGTGCACCGTCAAGCTGTCGCGTGCGCTCTATCCCGAACATCACCGCCACGGGCTCGATGCGCTGATCGAGCGCCACGGTCTGAGCTGCGATGCCCGTCACCGCGCCATGGGCGACACCGAAGTCCTGTGGCAGTTCGCCCGCCTGGTCGATGCCCAGTTCGTGCCGGAGGTGCTGGCCAAGGCCGCCATGAAGGCGATGAAGGCGCCCCCCCGACCGCCCGGCCTGCCAGAAGGCATGCTGGAGGCGGTGCCGGATTGCCCCGGCGTCTATCTGTTCTTCGCCGACGCCGAAGAACCGCCGCCGGGGCGCCGCACGTTGCCCCTGTACGTGGGCCGCGCGGTGGACCTGCGCGGCCGGGTCAAGGCCCATTTCGCCGCGGCGACCGGCAACGGCAAGGAGGCCGAACTGGCGCGCCAGGTGAAGCGGGTGGAGTGGGTCGAGACGGCCGGCGAGCTCGGTGCGCTGCTGCTCGAGAGCGAGCTGGTCAGGCGCTTGCGGCCGACCCACAACCGCGTGCCGCGGAGCAAGCAAGACGTGTTCGCGCTGCGCCTGGTGGCGAATCGCAAGCGCGCGCCGATCTACGAACGGGTGAGCATCGCCGGTACCGATCCAGGCAGCTGGGAGGGCCTCTACGGCGCCTTCCGCGACCGCCGCGAGGCGGACAGCCTGCTGCGCGAATTCGCGCAGCAGTACCGGCTGTGTCCCCGCCGCCTGGGCCTAGAGCCCGGCAGCGGCGCCTGTACGGCCTATGAAGGCAAGCGCTGCGCCGGCGTGTGTGCCGGTCGCGAGACAACGGCCGAACACGATGCGCGCCTGGCCGGCGCGCTCGAGTCGGCGCGCATCCGGCCGTGGCCCTGGGCGGGGCCGGTGGTGGTGCGCGAAGGCCACGGGGCGAGCGGGCGCGAGGCCTTTCATGTGCTGGATCGGTGGTGCCATCTCGGCACCGCCGAGCGCGCCGAAGGCGTCGCGCTTGTGCTGGCGGCGGGCGCGCCGCGCTTCGACGTCGACACCTGGCGCATTCTCGCGCGCTGGCTGGCGACGCCGGCCAACCGGGCGACGGTCGAGGCGCTGGGGCCCTGAGCAGGCCGAGTGCGGCCGTGCGGCGAACTACTGGGTGGCGCAGCTGCGCAGCATGGAGACCTTGTCGAGCAGCATGCCGCGCCGGCCCCGCGGGCGGATCATGCCCTCGCGGGTAAAACGCGCGAGCACGCGCGAAAGCGTCTCCGGCGTGAGATTGAGCTGGGCGGCGATGGTCTGCTTGTCGGTCTCGAGGCGGATCTCGCAGTGCTCAGCGTCCTGCGGCGCGAGTTGCGCCAGGTAGTGCGCGACGCGCTGGGTGCCGCTGAACTGGAGATGCAGTTGCAGGTTCGTCATCAACTCGTAGCTCGCGGCCGCCATCTGCGCCGTCATCGCCGCCGAGAAGTCCGCCGATCCCGCGAGCGCCTCGCGCAGCGCCGCGGTCGGGATCAGCACCAGCTCGGTGTTGCGGGTGGCCTGAGCAGTCACCACCTGGGGACGTCCGAGCAGCGCGGCGTCCTCACCGAAGCTCTTGCCGCGGCCGGCGAGGCCGATGATCTTCTCGCCGCCGAGCGAGGTCAGGACGAAGCGCTTCACTTCGCCCTCGACCACGACATGCACACCGGTGGCGGATGCCTCCGCATGGGCGACGGTTTCGCCACGGCTGGCGCGGATGCGGCGGCAGGCCGCGAGCAGACGTTCGAGTCCGGCTTGCGGCAGCTGATTGAAGGGACTGATTTCGCCGAGGAAGTGGGCGATCGACATGGTTTCGCAGTTCTGCATCCTGTACTCCGATGGAATTTGCACGGGATGTCGTGACGGGCTTGTACACTAGCCGTTCCCGGGGCCTGTCCGAAGGGCTGGCCGGCGCGGGAATCTCTCTCGCATACCTCTTCGGAGGTATGGAACATGGAAGGTATGTGATTGATTCAATGAAGAAGGCGCTTTCGTCTGCGCTCGCGGGAGCAGGCCTGAAGTGTTTGGAGGTATGTCCACGTTGTCGCCGCGCAGCGTGCGGCGGAGGAGGTGCATCATGCTGAGCAAGCCATTCGCTTTTCTCGCCCGGCGCTCGATCGTATTGCTGGTGGCGCTGGCGATGCTTGCGCTTACCCTGATCAGCCTTGTCGGCATGAGCGCTTCGGTGGTCGTGGTCGAGACCGTGCAGGGCGGCGCGAGCGCGATCAACATCGCCGGCAGCCTGCGCCGGCTTGCTCACCGCACCGCCAGCCTGGTGCTGGCCGATGCGCGGGGCGAGGGTGCGCCGCGCCCGCGCGTGGCGGCAGCGATAGAGGACTTCGAGCGCAATCTCGAGCATCCGGCCCTGCAGCACGTCCTCGACCAGGAGGACGGCGGCCTTTTCGCCGCGACCTACCGCGGCGTCGAGGCGAGCTGGCAGCTCAACCTCAAGCCGAGAATCGAGGCCATCGCCGGCGACGGGTCGAGGCCGACGCCGGAGCAGGTCGAGACGCTGCTGGTCGAGGTCGACGCCTTCGTCGACCAGCTCAATACCCTGGTGGCGGTGCTGGAGCACGACACCGAGGGCCGCATAGATGACTTGCGGCAGATCCTCGCGGCGGCGATCGTGCTCACCGTTCTCGTCGTCGCCGGCGCGCTGCTGCTGTTGCGGCGCTGGCTGCTTCGGCCGCTGGCCGGCCTTCTCGGCGCGGCGCAGGACATCGCCCGCGGCGACTTCACCGCCCGCGTCGGGCACACCGGTGCGGACGAGCTCGGCCGCGTGGGCTCCGCCTTCAACCTGATGGCGGACGAGCTTGCCAAGCTCTATCAGCAACTCGAGGCCCGCGTATCCGATAAGACGGCCGAGCTGCAGCGCAGCAACCGTGCCCTCGAGCTGCTCTATCATGCGATCGGCCGGCTCTACCATGCGCCGACCGCCGCCGAGGCCTACGAGGCGACGCTGCGCGACATCGACAAGGTCGCCGGTCTCGCCGGCAGTTTCGTCTGCATCGAGCCGCGGCACGACGGCCCGGCCAACGTCATCGCCTCGACCTTCGGTGCCTGCCCCGATCGGATCCATGGCGGCAGCGAGGCGTGCGCCCAATGTCGTGCCAGCCCCGCCGATGGGCGCGCGCGCGATGGTGCGGACCTCGAGCCGCTGAGGATTCCCCTGCGCGACCGCGAGCACCACTACGGCATGCTGCGGCTGGCCCTGCCCGAGGGCGGCCGGCTGGAGGAGTGGCAGTGGCAACTGGTGCAGGCGCTCACGCGCCATATCGGCATGGCGCTCGGGGCGGCGCGGCGGACCGAGCAGGAGCGCCTGCTCGCGCTGCAGGAGGAGCGCTCGGTGATCGCGCGGGAACTGCACGATTCGCTGGCGCAGGCCCTGTCGTACATGAAGATCCAGGTCAGCCTGCTGCAACCGGTGCTCGCCGATCCCGCGCGCGCTGCGGAGGCGGGGCCGATCCTCGCAGACCTGCGCGAGGGCATCAACACCGCTTACCGCCAGCTGCGCGAGCTGCTGGTGTCCTTCCGCCTCGGACTCAAGGACGACCTCGCCAGCATGCTGCGCGATGCGGTCAAGGAGTGCGCCGCCCGTGGCGATGTGGAGGTGTTGCTCGACATCCGGCTGGCCGATTGTGCCTTGAGTCCGAACCAGGAGGTGCATGTGTTGCAGATCGTGCGCGAGGCACTGTCGAACATGGTGCGCCACGCTTCGGCGAGCGAGGCCCGGGTCAGCCTGGTGTGTGACGAGGATGGTGAAGTGACGGTGACGGTGGATGACGACGGCGTGGGGCTCGGCGAGCCGCCGACGGACGCGCGCAACCACCACGGGATGTCGATCATGCGCGAGCGCGCGCGCAGCCTCGGTGGCGTACTCGACATCGCGCCGCGCGCGGGCGGCGGTACCCGGATGCAGCTGCGCTTTCGCGCCGCCCGCGGCGAGGACTCGGCTGCGCCGATGGCGCAGGGAGTGAGCCCATGAGTGAATTGCAGCGCGTGCTGATCGTCGACGACCATCCGCTGTTTCGCAAGGGGCTGGTGCAGTTGCTGCAGACGATCCCGGCATTCCAGCTCGTCGGCGAGGCCGCCGACGGGGCCGAGGGTTTGGCGCTGGCGCGTGAGCTTGCGCCCGATCTCATGTTGCTCGACCTGAACATGCGCGACATGAGCGGGCTCGAGGTGCTGCGCGCGGTGCGCGCTGCGCGGCTCGATACGCGCGTGGTGCTGATCACCGTTTCCGACCACGGCGAGGACGTCGTCGCCGCCTTGCGCGCCGGGGCCGATGGCTACCTGCTCAAGGACATGGATCCGGAGGCGATGCTGCAGGCCCTGTCCGACGTTGCGGCCGGGCGGACCGTGATTCCGCAGGCGCTCACCCACCTGCTCGCCACTGCGCTGCGCAGCGAGGCTCGCCCGCAGTCGCCGTCGGCCGCGGGGCTCACCGAGCAGGAGTTGCGCATCCTGGAAAAGCTCGCCGAAGGGCTGTCGAACAAGCTCATCGGGCGCGAGTTCGACATCGCCGAGGGAACGGTCAAGGTTCACGTCAAGAACATCCTGCGCAAGCTCGAACTGCGCTCCCGCGTCGAGGCGGCGGTGTGGGCGGTGGAGCACCTGCGCGGCTGAACCGTCGCGCCCGCAAGGCGGAATCAAACCTCCGCAGCCCGGCCCTATCCCCGCACACCGTCCCTCGCGTGGGCGGGCGTCAACTGATAACCGTTATTGTTTTGACCGTGGTCAATGCCCTTGTTCGCTTGATGGGTTCCAATGCAGCGTGTAGAGCTGTATGGAGTAGCCGTGGAATCAGCCTCGATGTCGCGCCGCCGTTTTCTGCGCGGCCGCATCCGTGATCTGACACCGGTGCCGCGCCCGCCCTGGGCGCTGGCCGAATCGCAGTTCGTCGATCGGTGTACGCGCTGCGACGCCTGCATCGAGGCCTGTCCAACGGCAATCCTCGTGCGCTCCGACGGGGGCTATCCGGCAGTGGATTTCAGTCGCGGCGAATGCACTTTCTGTGGCGACTGCGTCGGCAGTTGCGAACCCGGCGCCCTGCAGCGCGCCGACGAGCGCGGCGAGCCGTGGGCATTGCAGGCGCAAATAGGCGACGCGTGTCTGGCAACGCGCGGGATCGAGTGCCGGGTGTGCGGCGAGAACTGCCCCACCGGCGCGATCCGCTTTCGCCCGCGTGCCGGTGGCGTGGCCTTGCCCGAATTGACGCTTGCAGCCTGCAACGGCTGCGGCGCGTGCTTTGCACCCTGCCCGGTGCGGGCGATCAGTATTCAGGCGGCGACGAGCCCGCCTTTGGAGAACGAACAATGAAAATTGCAAGTCTGGTGCTGCGGGCCAAGCCCGAGGATTTCGCCGAGGTGCAGGACTACGTGCGCACGGTGCCGGGAGTCGAGTTGCATGGCGCGTCGCGCGAAACGGGCCGGATCATCGTCACCGTCGAGGATGGCGAGGGCTGGTCGGTAACCGATTCGATACTGGCGGTGAACCTCGCCCCCAAAGTGCATGGGGTGACGCTCGCCTACGAATATACGGACGAAGGTCTCGAACCACAGGAGGCGTGACATGAACATGGATCGACGCGAATTCATCAAGTCCAATGCCGTTGCCGCCGCTGCGGCGACCGCCGGCATCGGCATCCCGGTCGTGACGCAGGCTGCGACCAACGGCGACGCGAAGACGAAGGTGCGCTGGGACAAGGCCGCCTGTCGCTTCTGCGGAACCGGCTGCTCGGTGCTGGTCGGCGTGCAGAACGGCCGCGTGGTCGCGACGCAG